>JACPAV010000020.1 GCA_016180645.1 Nitrospirota bacterium
CGAAGACGAGGATCCCGCCAGGGCCAAGACTCTCTACTGGCGTGGGAAGGAATTCGGCTGGCGTTCGCTCATGGAGAACAAGTGCTTCAAGAAGCGCTTTGATGCAAAGCCCGCCAACCCGGACTGGTACGATCTCGCCCAATGCTTCACGAAAAAGCAGGAGGCTCAGTATCTCGTATGGACCGCGGCGGCGTGGGGTGGCTGGCTCAAGCTCAGCATGCAGGAGGAGGACGCAAGCTTCGAGATCTTCTTCGACGCCGTGCCCGTCCGGGAGTTCATGGACCGGGCGAGGGTGCTGGATGAGAACTACTACTACGGCATGCCGCTCCTGTTCTTCGGAATCCTGTACACGCAGATGCCGCCCATGGCCGGAGGCGGCAGGGACAAGGCAGAGGAAACCTTTCAAAAGGCCTTCCGTGTTTCAGACGGCAGGTTCCTGCTGGCGAAAGTCATGTACGCCCGATTTCTCCTCGTCGCCATCAAGGATCGGGAGGCCTTCACCAAGACGCTGAAGGAAGTCATCGAAGCGCCCGACGATCTCCTGCCGGAGGCGCGCTTGGCCAACGCGATCGCCAAGAGAAAAGCGACGTTCTTTCTTTCAAGGATGAACGAGCTTTTCTGACCATGCTCGGCGCGGTCACAATTTGAGCTTTTTCCCCGACCCTTCTCTTCGTAGCGTCCGGTTTCATACCGGACGAATTATCGCCCGATGTAAAATCGGGCGCTACCAGGGATGGTTGCCAAGAAAACGCTATTTTCGCCCCCGTGCTTGGTATCTCCTCCTCGTTCTTCTCTTACCGCATCGGGAGGCGGTGCCTGCCGGCGCCTCGCGTGACGAAGGAGTTGTGCTCCGGGAACGACCTCTTGCCCTTCGATTGGCAACCGTTCCCCCCGAAGACACCAGCTACGGGATCGCCATCCGAAGGACCGCCAAGCGTATCGAGGAACGGTCAAAGGGGCGACTCAAGATCAAGCACTATGCCGGTGCTGTGCTTGGAGATGAACCGCCCGTGGCCAAGATGGTCCAAGATGGTGAAATCGAGGCGGGAGGACTTACGGGGCTCGGCTTGGGAAAGATTTCTCCGGAGATCCGCATTCTGGAACTCCCCCTGCTGTTTGAGACGTACCAGGAGCAGGACTACATCATGCAGCGCTATTTCGCCCACTTTGCTGATGGAATGGAGAAACAGGGGGTCAAGCTCCTTTCCCTGATAAGCTACGGCAGGATCAACCTTTGGAGCAACGTTCCCATCCATACAATTGAAGATGCACTGAGCATGAAACTGTGGCTCTGGAAAGGCGATGTGCTTGCCGAAGCGATCACAGCGTCCTTGGGCGGGCGCAAGGAGAACGTGGTGCCGCTGGAGATCACGGAGGTCCCGGCTGCCCTGCATGATGGCCGGGTGAATCTCATCTACAACTTCGCGGCAGGGCTGATCATCTTGGGTTGGTACCCCTATGTGACCCATGTGATCACAGACACGCTAAGCCGGGCGGTGTCGGGCTTTGTGGTGAACCTGAAGGCGTGGAACTCCTTCCCGGCGGATCTTCAGGAAATATGCCGCGATGAGCTACGAAACACGATGGAGACACTCGGAACGTGGATAAGTCGCGACGACCGCACTGCCTACATAGCCTTGGTGAAGCGTGGAATCCAGGGGACGGAAATGAACGAAAAGGAAAAGGAGAAATTCAGAACGAAGATGCGCGAAGTGCGGTTTTCGCTGGTGGGAAAGCTCTATTCACGAGAACTCCTCGACAGTATCCTGGCGGACCTGGAGTCTTTTCGCGCGGCGGAACGACAGAAGGACGCTGCTCCCGGGAAGTATTGATCGTTGCGTAGTCAATGCCGCGTTCACCCTTCGACGAGCTCAGGGCGAACGGCTTTTTCCGCTCGTGGTGAGCTTGTCGAACCATGAGCGGGGTGGGCCCACAGGCGGCCTTATCCAGGCAAGGATCAGGGCGTGACTTACATGGCGATTTCGCTCACCGCGACACTACTCGCGGTCCTGTTGCAGGCAGCTAGCGCGACTGCACCGACCATTGAGCCTCAGCCCGCCCCGGAATACCTCCTGCGCGCGGCTACCCTAGCCCCGGAGGGGTATGTTTGGGTCAAGTACGTTCGCCAACTGTACAATGAGGTTACCCGGCGGACGGACGGCAAGGTCCGGCTGGACTTATACACCGGTGGTTCCACCGGCGACGAGCCGGAAATCGTCGAGCAGATGAGGACCGGTGATCTGGAGGGAGCGGGGATGACCATCAACGGAGCGCATCGTATCGACCCGGCGTTCAGCGTCCTATCCCTACCCTTCCTGTTTGACTCGGCACAGGAGTGGCTCTACGTGGCCGAGCGCATGCTCGAATACTTCAGGCCACGGGCATGGAGGGCAGGATACTACTTGACTTCAATCCTCATACAGGGAGGTCCCACCCAGTGGTATTCCACCCAGCCCCCGATGCCGCTATCCGATCTCATGGAGAAAGCCACATGCTGGGCTTGGGCGGGGGGTGAGCCGACCATGAGGGCGCAGTACGACGCCTGGGGCGCGAAACATGTTTTCGAGACCGGTGCTCTGGAAGTCGCGGAGGCACTCGACAAGGGGAAAATATCCCTTTTCCGTACCTCCGGGCTTGCCATGGTCGCATTCCAGTGGTTTCCATACGTGAAAACTGTCTACATGGTGAACGTCCTCTACGAACCAGGGGTGATCGTCATCACGCGGAAGGCATGGGAGAAGCTGCCACAGGAGTTCCAAAAAGTGATCCAAGACGTCACCCGAGAGCACATGCCGCGACTCAACAAGCGCGCCTTGCACGACGACGAAGTGGCCCTGCTGGGCATGACCAAGCGATACGTGGACATCGTTCATCCCAAGCCGGAGGAGATGGCGTGGCTGAAGGAGAAGAGCATGGCCGTGTGGAAGAAGCTGGAGGGGAAGATGTTCCCGCCGGAACTGCTTTCAAAAGTGATCGAGCTGAGGGACGAATACCGCCGCCTGAAGAATCCGTGATCGCGCAGGAGACCCGCCGGGCAGACACAAACGCTTCCCGTGCAGCTTCGAGGACACGGGCCACTCGCATGACAGCCGCGGTTCTCCTGGCTTTCGCGCTGGGCACATCGGTTGCGCTCGCCGAACCGCCCGTGGGCCGGACCTACGTTATCCGTACCGCGAGTCTTGCGCCTGAAGGGTACGTTTGGACAAAGTACGTTCGCCGTACGTTCGAAGCAATCACCGCGAGAACGGGTGGTCAGGTCCGGTTGGAGTTGCATGCTGGAGGGGTGATGGGTGATGAACCGGAGATGATCCAAAAGCTTGAGGCGGGTGAAATAGACGCGGTGGGTGTGACGTTCAACGGCGCGAACCGCATGGACCCCGCACTAGCGGTACTGGGTTTGCCTTTCCTATTCGATTCGGACTCGGAGTACTCGTACGTAGCAAACAGTCTCCTCCAGTTCTTCCATCAGCGTCTGCTCAAGCAGGGCTACTACATGCTGGCGTTGATTTTCCAAGGTGGAGGAGCACAACTGTTTTCAACCCAACCTCCTACCAGTCTTCGGGAACTCGTATCTACGGGGGTATTCTGGACGTGGAAGGGTGACAGAACACTTGAGGTATGGTTTGAGGCCATGAGAGTGACAAAAACCGTACAGTCAGAAGTACCAGAAGCTCTGGCCCTACTTCAGGACGGACGTGTAAGCGTTTTTTCGACCACTGCGATACCGATGGTCGCCTTGGGATGGTTTCCTTACGTCCGCACAGTGTACATGGTCGATGCGGCCTATCTGATGGGCGTGGTCGTGATCACGCGGCGTGTGTGGGATCGTCTTTCGGCCGACTTGAGACGTGTCATGGATGAAGAGTGGGAAAAGGCGGTGCCCGGTTTCAACAAAGCGATTCTCCGAGACGAAGAGATCGCCCTACTTGGCATGTTGAAGCGGAAGGTAACCATCGTCCACCCGATGCCGGAAGAGATGACTTGGCTCAAAGAGCGGAGCCTGACCATGTGGAAGAAACTTGAGGGTACGTTCTTCCCGCCGGAACTGCTCGATCGGGTCCTTCAACTGCGGGACGAATATCGCAGGCTGAATCCGAAACCATGAGATTTGACGGATTCCGAACCGTCGTGCGTCGGATTTCGTGGGTGGCTGTGGCCGCAGCTCTTTCCACATGGGCGCCGGAGGCAACAAGCCAAGGGATGCCCTCGATGAAAATGGGCGGATCCCATTCCGAAAAGGGAGCGTACGTCCTTCATGTAGGCACGGTTGCGCCCGAAGGCGTGATGTACCACAAGTACGTGATGAGGGCGCTGAGGGAGAGCGAAGAGCGCTCGGCTGGTAGGTTGAGGTTCGTTATGCACGCGGGGGGCTCTGCGGGTGACGAACCGGAGGTCGCGAAAAAGATCCTCGACGGAAGACTGGACGGCGGCGGAATCTCGATCAACGGCGCGCAGAGACTGGAGCCGGAGACGATGATTCTCACGCTTCCCTTCTTCTACGAGTCCGAAGAGGAGTACGAGTACGTGCGGGACAGGCTGCTCCCATATCTCACGGAACGGCTCAATGCCCGCGGGGTCGTACTTCTCGGTTTCATCGAGCGTGGGGGGCCGATCCAGCTTTTTTCAACACAGGAGCACGGGTCTGTGCGGGAGCTGATTGAGAACGCTTCGTGGTGGTCGTGGCAAGGTGATCAGTCCATGCCACTCTTCTTTAGCGGCGTGGGTGCCGGTGCTATCGTCCCGACCGACCTGGACGGCCTCACCCAGGGTTTAAGAAAAGGAAGCATAACTGCATTCAGGACCGCGGTTGCAGATACTGTGATTCTCGGCTGGTATCCATGGGTGAAGGCTATCTACAAGTTCGACTTGGCCCAGGAGTTCGGGATTGTGGTTATGAACCGCCGTTCCTTTGAGAGATTGCCCGCCGACTTGCAAGGTGTCATACGGCGGGTCTATGAGGAGCTGCTGCCGGACATCAACAAGAAGATCCGACGCGACGAGGAGATCGCCATGGTTGGGCTCTACAAGCGCGGGGTGAAGGTCATCCATCCTTCCAAGGAGGACCGCAACTGGCTCTCCCGAAACAAGGAGGCCATCTGGGATGCCTATCAGAAGGAGTTCTTTCCGCGGGGGTTGCTGGACCGGGTGATCGCCTTGCGGGAGGAGTACCGCCGTTCAAAGATCGAATAACGCCTACCGGAGAATTCTCCGCAGATTGCTCAGTGTCCATATGTTCTGGACCGGTCTCGGCGAGGCGGGACAGAGTCAACGATCAGGAACGAAGGCGAGGACGCCGCTCGCGCGCTTGTTTTCCTTTTGAAGCTTCGATCAGACTTGGGGGTGCGAATCTTGACGAAGCCCTCGAAGTTCACGCTCGACAGCTTGCATGGGTGAACTCCTCTCCATCACCACACAACGTACTCATCTCCTTCGATGAGGACCTTTCGGGTTGAGGGGTTCCGAAGAACGTCAACGCGAACGGCGTTGGCACACTGGGAGTGATGCGCTCGTCACCAGGAGAGACTCACCTCCGAATTGAGAGAAGCTGATACTTCACTCCAGTTTGCCATTCGTACGGCCATCAGCCGGTAACTGGGGCAAGGACGGGGAACGAAGGGGCAGGAAATCGCTGTCCGGAGTGGATCAGGAATCAGAACGGGATAAGCTCACGCACCTTGCAGCGGAGAATGCTCGCAAGGCGGCTGAGAACCTCGATCGAAGGTCCTCGGCCACCTCGCTCGAGTAAGCCCAAGTAGTTGGGGGTAAGTCCGGCGGCAGCAGCTAGGCGTTCTTGGGTCAGGCCCGCACGCTTGCGATATTTTCGGATGGCATTGCCAATCTGGCTTCGATGATCCTGAGAGTGTTCCATCATGCTTCGGAAACAGGACGGGGCGCCCGGCGCGAGGGTACGGGGGAGCGGCCAGGCGCCCCTGTGTGGGCTTACAGATCTTGTGGCTTGAGTGTCTTGCGACCGTTGGCCTTGGCGCGCGCGCAGGCCGATGCGATGAGAGACCGAGTCTTGCCGTCGAGCGCCGGGTAGAAATCCGACGAGACGTTGCACCCCTTGGCGGCGTCCTTGGTACGGCTCTTGGAGACGATGAGTTCTTTGGTCTTGGCCATGTTCCCTCCTGTCAGTTGGTTGTTTGAGTCAGCTTCGGGTTAGCAAAGTGGTGCCGCGTTGTCAATCGTGTCGAGAGACGCAGGACGGATGTGCCGATTCTTGCGGGGCTGGATGGGAAACCCCGGTGCGAGGAATTACTGGTTGGCGAGGGCTGTACGGGCGATCAGAACGGCAGATTGAGACCGCCGGTCTTCGGCTTGAGTCCCTTCCGCCTGGCTTCCTGCTCATAGGGGAAGGGACAGCCGCACTTGTCGCAGTCCACCTCCGAACCCAGCACGCAGGGCAGCTTCCGATTGAGCTTCAGATCCAGGGTGAGGGTGCGCCGGGGCATGTTGCACTTCGGCGTGATTTCCTTCGCCGTCTCACTCTTCATCAGCTCCAGCACGACCTCGGAGTTGAGAAGCAAGTCGGGATGTTTTTTCTTGACGGAGACCAGGCGGTCGATGAATCGATCCCTTTCCTCCCACGAGAAATCGAGGACGTTCTTCTGGGTCTCGGTGTGTTTGTAGCCCCTGACCGTCTCATACTGCCGGAGCGGCGTGAAGAGCAGGACAAGAAACGAGACGGACGCCGGCTTCTCGATCCGGCGAAGGTCCTCGACCATGGTCTCCAGGCAACCTTCATTCATGCGGTGGAAGGTGGCCTGAAACACCACGTGGTCGATCGGGCTTTCGCCGAGGTTCTTCATCGTCTTGTCGTAACTGCCCCGACCCCGCACCTGATCGTGAATCCCGCGAGTGCCGTCCAACGAGACAAAAGGGATCAGCCCGGGGAGTTTCGGTATCGGCAGGGTCCCGTTCGTGAAAAGCTGGTTCATCTGGAAGAGTTTCGCCCCCCGCTCCAGAATCTGCGGCCGGTAGGTCGGCTCACCCCCACACCATCCCATACTCACGATCTTGTGCCGCTCCTGGAGGATCTTCATCCCCGCCAGGAACTCTTCCGTGTCGATCTCCTCGGACTCATGCTCCTCCCGATAATAGAAGCAGTGCTTGCACCGAAGATTGCAGCGATCGGTAACATCGACGATGGCGGAGTGGTGTTCCGCGCCGGTCAGATTCTCATACATGGAACCCCCTCTGGCATGATTTTTCTGATTCCATACCATCGAGCGGCTGTGGTCAAGTGGCTAAGCCGGGCGAGGTAGTCCTCCCGGTCCTGGAGATCATGGAGTGCTCATTGTGTTTTCTTCTTGATTCCATGGGACCACACGCAGGATCACAGGCCAGGCCGTAGCCGGCGGATTGTCGTGCACGGTCTGCTTATTGGAACCTGATTTCCGCGCCGGCATGGCCGTAATTCCGCGCGCCCGGCTTCCGGGTTCGACAAATCGGATCGACCTGCTTCGCCTCTCCGGCGAGAAACATACCCCAATGTGCCAGCACAGTGCGTGAATATCTCAGCAGGATTTAGTCATCCAATCCGAAGGTTCAACAAGAAGTTGTTTTATCACCCAAACCACCTTGACATGATTTCGGCGCCGTGCTATTTGCCCCGCCCATGAAATTCTTTGACGCAGTGCGTCAGGCGAGAGTTCAACGAAAAATGGGCCGGAGCGACCTCGCCGAGAAGGTCGGGATCAGCCGGATCTCCATGGGAAGCAGCACTCTCCCGCCTGCGGGTATCGTATCCCCTACCGTGGCAGTCCGTGGGACTGGGCGTTTCTTATTCCGCGTTGTCCTGGGCGCGCTGTTCGCCGGCTGTACGGCCGAAAGACGATCGGACCAGGAGGCGGTTGCTCAGGCGAGGGAGATCATCGTGGACGTCCCTTTGACGCCGGAGGCAGCCGCGGCGATGGTGGGCATAGGGGAGGAGGCGATTTCAGCGGGAGTACGTCTGGGGCGACGTGGGATTTCACAGGAGGTAGTACGGGGGGGCATTCGGGCGGAGGAGACGCAACTGATTGCCTCCGGGATCCGCGGCGGCATCCGTGCGGGCGTGAGGGGCGGAATTCGGGCCGGGTCTCAGACTGGGGTTCGCGGTGGTGCTCAGGAAGGCGTGAGGCTTTCGCCGGGTCGACAGGGATCCGGAGCGCCTGACCTCTCATACGAGTTTCGAGTGACCCTCCCTGCCGGGCTCGATGCTCAGCGGCCGGATCTGTTTGTGGACATTGCTCTCACGGGCGCGCCATCAAGGCCTTTGGTGTCGATGGTGGCTGGGGGTGCAGTGAACGTCGCGACGGGAGGGCAGGTGCAGGTCAACGAACTCGAGTTGGGCACGGGGGCGACCCTCCTGCCGGACCAGGACGGGGATGGTGTCGCGAGCCTCATTGAGGTCGCTGTTTCGATCGTGCTGGTAACGGATATTCGGCCCGATGATCCCGATTCCGTCCCAACGCAGGAACTTGTTCAGAAGGCCTTTCTTCGGATGCAGGAGCGATTGAATGCGCTGCTCAAGGATCAGGGGTTTAACGGGCTCGTGGTGGTGATCGTGGATCTGGCGGCGCCGGACACGAGTGTGAGTGCGGACGTGGCAAAGAACGGGGGCTTCACGAAGAGTACGAGAATCGTCTTTTCGCTGGGATGCACGGAACCCGGCTGCCGGTTTAGCTGCGAGCTCGATGGCGCGGCGGCTGAGCCCTGCGAATCGCCCTATTCAACGGAGGCAGGCGAGGGAAGGCACGAACTGAGGGTAAGGGCTTCGGATGCGCTGGGAAATGCGGACCGCACACCGGCGGTTTTCGTTTGGACCGTCATCACCAAGGGCGCCGCGACGGTGCCGGAGGATGTTCCGGCGCCGGTATCGAATGCGGCGGCCGCGACAGTCAAGTTCGGCTGCGGCGCGGGTTCGGGATGCGCGTTCCGGTGTGAGCTCGACGGGAAGCCGTTTCCCGCGCCTCAGGGTGCGTGCAGTTCACCCCTTGTGCTGAGCGGTCTTGGAGAGGGAGAGCATTTGCTCAAGATTGTGGCAACGGACGCGGCCGGCAACACGGAACCTCAGCCGACGGTGATTGCATGGACGGTAGATACGAAGGCGCCGGACACGCTGGTGAAGTCAAAACCGGCGGCACTCACGAGCAAGGTTGTTGCCGTGTTCGAATTCTCGTCCGACGATGTGGCGGCATCCTTCTCCTGTTCGGTGGACGGCGGAGTCTCCCAAGCGTGCTCGTCCCCGTTCTCGGCGAGCGTGAGCGAAGGTAGGCATGTCTTGCAGGTAGTTGCGACGGACAAGGCGGGAAACGTGGATCCGACTCCCGCTACGGCGGCCTGGGAGTTGGATACGACGGCCCCATCCTTCGCGGGACTGAGTGGATCTCAAGTGGTCTCAGTAAACCAGGTGACACTTTCATGGAGCGCAGCGACGGACAAGGTGACTCCGGCGCAGAAGATCGTCTACGAGATCTGCCAGAGCACGGTGGCGCAGAGTTGTGTGGGAAACTTCGTGGGGGCCGTCGCCGTGCCGGCAGGATCGACATCCTATTCGATGGGCGGGCTTTCGCCGGCCACCAGGTACTACCTTGTAGTGCGAGCGGTGGATGAGGCGGGGAATCGGGAGTCCAACCTGATTGAGAAGAGCGCCGCGACAGTGCTGGATGGGAGGGTGTCCGGCAGCGCACAACATTCGTGTGCGGTAACGGGCGGAGGACTCGTGAAGTGCTGGGGAAGGGGCAATAGCGGCGAATTGGGAGACGGCGTGACGTCGGGCCCGGTTACGTGCGGTGGGTCGTTCTATGCAAATCCGACGCCCGTTACGGTGAACGGGCTTTCGGGAGTTGTGCGTGTTGTGGGTGGCGGAGCCTTCAGTTGTGGGTTGTCGAGTGGAGGGAGCCTACGATGCTGGGGTGGAAATTTCTACGGTCAGCATGGGGATGGCAGCCGAACGACGAAGTCAGTACCTGCCGGTAGTGATGGTGTGCAGGGGTTGAGTGACGTATCCGTGGGTGCAGGAGGATATCACGCCTGCGGAATGTTTTCGGGTGGGGTGGTCAAGTGCTGGGGAGGGAACGGCTACGGCCAACTGGGGGGCGGCGGAACAAGCGGTCCGAATGACTGCGAGGGACAGGCATGCAGCACCACGCCTGCGGCCGTGGTGGGCATCGGTGCCGCGGTTGGTGTGGTTGCGGGGGACCTCTTCGCATGTGCCTTGGAAGGGGACGGCGGTGTGAAGTGCTGGGGTGAAAATTCGATGGGTCAGCTCGGTGACGGTACCGTGGCTGGAAGAGGAACGCCGATGACCGTTCCGGGCGTGACGCCTGCCCGCAGGCTCTTTGCTGGATCCACGCAAGCGTGTGCTCTCATGACCGATGGGAACTACAAGTGCTGGGGCTCCAATGCGTACGGAGAATTGGGTACGGGAGGCACCGGCCCGGATACGTGTGGTTCTACGCCGTGCAGCAGGACTCCTGTGACGTCGGTCAATCTCGCCGGCGCCGTTTTGCCCGCCCTGGGAGCAGGGCACACTTGTGGGCTGTTCGGAGGTGGTGTTGTGAAATGCTGGGGACAAGGCGGGTTGGGCCAACTCGGAAACGGCGGGACAAGCGACAGCACTGCGCCCGTGACCGTGGGCGGACTTGCCGGGGTCGTTGGGATTGCCGCGGGCTGGAATCACACCTGTGCTCTGCGGTCGGATGGGAAGATTCTCTGTTGGGGGGCGAACACATGCGGCCAGCTTGGGGACGGGACCACCGTGGACGGAAGCGTGCCGACGGCGGTCCTGAACTTCCCTTGAGGTGCGTGGTGGCGGTTGGTTCCAGCATGCTGAGGCACTCGCCAAGATCGTCAGCCTCACGCCGGGGAGGACGCGGAATGGAACATGGCCTGCCGGGTGGTTTGCCGGCCATCCTGGCTTGGTTCCTTCTTGTGGCGCCAGGAGTCCTGTTCGGGGTGTCTTGCGAGGGCGGTGGCTTGAGAACGGTGGAGAAGAGGGGACTCTTCACCTTCGAGCCGGCGCCGGGCAGCTACACGTTCACGGAGATCGCAGCGCTTGGCGGCGTGCGCGTTTCGGGGGAAAAGACGAAGAGGATCTTCTACAGATTTTCGACGGCGCCCGTTGTGGGTGACCTGCGGACGAGCGTCATGAAGAACGGTGACCAGATACCGGCGGTGGCGTTCCCGGGGAATGGTTCAGCTCCCACCCTGGAGGCGGTGCTGTATGTTGCCGCCGAATTGGAGAGCGGCGATGTTTCCGAGGTTGTGCGGGTTGACTACAAGCTGGATCTTCCGCCCCATATCTTCTTCGATCCGCCTGTTGGAACGTATGCCGGGGCCGTCAAGGGCAGCGTCAAATGCAACGAAGGCTGTTCGCTGGTCGTTGGGAGGACGGCGGAAGGAGCAGACCGGCAGGAAACGCTGGGGAATGATTCGATGGAGTTCGACCTGGACAAGAACACGGAGGTCGTGGTGGTAGCCAAGGATTCGGCGAACCAGGTGAGACAGGTTACGGTGCACTACACCATCGGCGCGGAGATCCTGCTTACCATTGAGTCGGGGTCCTGTTCGGAAGCAGGCAGGGAGGCCGCGGAGAGCTTGATTGAGCTCAGATGCAAGACGTTTCCCGCGCGGCTCACGTTCACGAGCAACGCGGGTAAGCTGGAATTTTCGCTGGATGGGCAGACGTTTGCGCCGGTGAGCGGCGAGGTCGCCGTGGGAGAGGCGGGGGTTGTTCTGGTGCGCGCATCATCCGGCGCGGCCACGCGGACGTTCCAACTGGTTCTGGGGCAGGAGGGCGACTCGAAGATCTTCCTCTCTCCGAAACCGGGGTCGTATCGGACGGGGTTCACGCTGCGGGTCCTTTCCATACCGCGGGGTGACGTTACGGTTACCATCGTGGGGAGGGGGTTTGAGAAGAAGCCGGTTACGTGCAAATCCTGCAGCTTTGAATTCAAGGAGGAGGGGACCTACAACCTGCTCGTCTCATACGGCGTCATGCAACAAACCGTGGTCTACGTGATCGACTCGAAGGCCCCGGTCGTGACGCTCATCCCCGAGCCGGGGAGTTACAGCGTGACGACGAGCAAGCAGGAGGTCCGCTTCGAGACGGACGAGACGGCGAAAGTGAATGTGGTTGCATGCCAGGACCGGGGGAAGTGCACGGAGTTCAAGGAGGTGAAGCGCATCGGTCTTCCCAGCGGAGCGTGGACGCTGCTCTATCACTCCGTCGACGGCGCGGACAACGTGAGCGCCCCGCTTCAGGCCGTCTACACGATCTCCCAATCGCGGACCGTTCTTCCGAATGAGTTGAAAATCGAGGCGACGCGGAACATTTCCGTGCAAGGCGGCTTCTTCCCGGTCCCGGTGAATCCGTCGACGAAAGTTCAGGCTTCCACGGCGTATCCGCCGTATCCGACCGTCGCCGTAACCCGGGCGGACATCAAGCGAGGCGTCATGTGTACCGAGGCCGGGCTGTTCGCGCCGAGCTTCACATCGACCTTGACCTGCACGGACATGGATGTCGGAGATGCGCCGCTCTTCGCTTCCGGCAATTCCGTCTACTACGGAAACCCGGATTCGACGGCGGGCGCTTCGATCGTGATCTCCTGGCCTCTGCCGATCGAGGAGGTTCGGGCTACGGAGCCGGGGAAGATACTCTTCCTCGACAACGCGGCAAGCGTGTGCATTTGCACGCCGCCGTACGATTGTGGGATCTCGTCGTCCGCGGACCTTGTCGCGATCGGCCAGAGCTTCGCGATGGTCAAGAGAACGGTATCGGGGTCCTCCACGAAGGAGAATACGAATATCGCCTGCCGCAAGCTGGCGTCAGGATCGAGGTTGATCGGAGCGATCTACGACCCCAACCCGGCGGCCCCGGCATCGACGGCAGCGGATCCTTTGCTGGACTTCGCGACGAACGTGGTGGTGGCGAATTCGAGCGGGGGCGCGTTCACGGTGTCCCCTTTCCCGAGCAAGAGCCCGCTGAACGGAACGCCGCTCTTTGGCGACGTGCGCCTGCCCTACACGGTGATCTTCTATAGGGACACATCCGGGCGGGCGCATGCCGTCGTGTGGCGCGAAATCGACAAGGAGTACCAGTTTGACGAGGTGATCCCCATCGACCCGGCCGGATTCGAAATGGTGGGAGACAAGCTCTTGGTGTGCGGCGGGCAGGGGGTCTATTTGGTTTCGGCGGGGATGAAGCAGTACGTCTACCTCGGGGAGACGGATATCGTCGGCTGCGGCATCAACTCGAACTTTTCTTTCATCGTGGTCGAGAAGGCGACGGGAGGCAACCCGAACAAGATCAAGGAACTGGACGTGCTGGCGCAGAATGCGACGCCGAGCGGCCGCGCCGTGTCTCTCCCGCAGAATGCTCATGCGAAGGTACTCACAGCGAAAGACTCGGTGATCGTCGGCCTCCTGGACACGGGCACGGGTCTGAGCGGGTTCACGGCGGACTTTGACGAGGGAACGGCGCGGGTGATGGGAAGCGCGGCGCTGATGAGGTCCAACTACACCTATCCCGACATCGATCCATCTGTTGGGACGGCGGGCTATACAGCGCCTGCATTCAAGTCGGGCCCGGGGGCCGTGCTGGCCATGGCGTCCACAAGCGGTGGGGATGCACCCGTGGTCATTGGATACCGGGATGTATGGTTCAATCTGCCCCTGCTTGTTGGGGGGAACAAAGGGATTTTTACAGGGGAGCGGATGACCAACACCGCTACAACTGGGAATCAGGCGACCGTTTCGGTTCCTTCGACGGCGGCGCAGTTGGCGGTCTACAAGGCGCCAACGACGTCACTGGCGGGGGACCGAGAGTACGAGGTCTGGGGTCCACCGGAGATGTATGGGGTGCCTGCACTTAGAAATCCGCTAAGTACGAATCCAGTTCCGAGTGCCGGCATCCAGTGTGACTTGCAGACTAACGCTGCCCTGCCGGCTATTCAGACGCCGTGCATCTACTTCGTGGGTCCGGACCCAACGACTTTAGGTACGGGATCAAGTCACAAAATGTTGTGGTCCATGGCGCCGAACGCGGGGACTGCCTATCGGTCAACTCTTTCGACGCGATGGGGACTCTACCTGTTCGACCCGGACGACATTCACGTCTTCGGGAACAATTTCGCCCAGGCTTCGGACTCCGCGACCGATGCGCCGGCCACCTACAAGAACCGCGCGTATCCGGGCGGAGCAGTGGATTCCGCGGCGGCCGGATCGTTGGCGGCTGCCGGCCAAACGGACGTCATCCTAAAGGTCGTGCAGGGCGGGGCGTCCAAGATCACCCTGTTGGATTTTTCGGGATCGAAGGAGCTGGGAGGCGTGGGGTCAAGCTCGTTCATGGACCTGTCCCAAGCCGTTGTCTCGGCCGGAAGCTGGGGAGACGTAGCCATGGACAACGCAGGAAAGGGTCTTGTCCTGTCGCCCACGAAGCAGATCCAGGTGACACGGGGCAGTTGTACCGCCCCGGTATGTCCGGCTGCCTTCTCGTTTCCCTACCTCTGGGTGCAGGAGGGCGGGGGCAGCGCGGTGGTGCTCAAACAATACGAGCTCTACAGCTTCACGCCGCCCGCGATGGCGTCTCCGGCCGGTGTCACGTTTTCATGGAAACCGGCGACGCCGATTATCTTCATACAAAGTGACGACTCGTCGCTGTCGATCGACGTAGGAACTTCGTTGAGCACTCTGAAGCCTCTCCCAAAGGAAGGGTTGTCGCTTGAGGCCGTTTCGACCCTCTTCTTCAAAATACCCGTAATAGGGGGGGCGCCGGTGAGTTCCGTCAAATTGCTGGTCCGGGAAATCGGCACTCCGGACAAGCTCGAGTAAGGGGGGCATGAACTTGAAAAGTAAAAAAGAAAAAGTAAAAAGGAAAAAGATTGCAGCAATGCTGGGGATGGCGGGCGGGATCGGCCTCCTCGGCTGTTCGCTCCTGGACGAACCGACAGCCGGCACGGCGGCGGAGAAGGGGATCGAGACCGGGGAGCTTCTTCAAAAGGGCGTGACGAAGGAAGGAGAAGGAGAGGATCGGTTTATCGGGCGGACGTTTGAATACGAGGTCAGGGGGCTGACCCGCACTGAAATCTCACTGCAGCCCGGGCAGAAGATCACGATCCTACCCAAGTATGAGGGGGATCCGCCGCGGCTGTTCGACCCGGACGCGCCGCGCCCGTTCGCCCCGAAAGGATCCCTCGTGTTCGGCTTTGACTTTGACGAGAGGGGACTGTTTCTTTATGACGACTGGCGAAAGTCCAAGGTCGAATTCGTGGTGTCCAGGGAGCTGGTCGGCAAGACGCTGTTTCTTTCGAACAACAATGGCGAGAAGCCTCTGAAGGCGGTGGTCGTGGTGGGCAAGACGGACGCGCCGGCGCCTTGGGCTCCCCGATGGACGATCTCGAGGTCGGTCAATCCGATCTTCAATTGGGATCCGGACCCGCAGTCCGTGAAGTACAATTTCCAAATCGATTCGTCGGGGCGTTTTTCTTCGTCGGAGCTGGTGGCCAGCTTCGACACGTTTCCGACGTCGGGTGGAAGCGAGTCTCCCCTACCGCTGCCACTTTTCAACCTGGGTGAGGTCGCGCGGGTCGTTCTCGGGGAAGGACAATATTACTGGAGGGTGGCCTCGCAGAGAAACCTCGGGCGGCCGCTGGCGCCGGAGTTTGAGTGGTCGGACTACTCCTCCCCCACGCCGTTTTCCGTTGAGTTGGGTCTTCCGCCGTTTGTGCTTTTGGAGAAGCCTCTGGAGCCTATCGCGGTGGGCCGCATACAGAAGATCCGGTTCTTCAGCAGCGCCGACGCCTCGGGGAACATTGTGAGAGTCAGCGTTGGCACGACCGAGTGCAACGACAGCAACTATGGTCGGAGCGTGGGTGACTGGAAGTTCATGGTGGACCGGCGGGAGACGCCGTACGGTCCCGTGGCGTACACCGATTTGTTTGAGCTTCAAGTGGACGAGGCTCCGAAGAAGTACACGATCACGATCGAGGTCGTTGACTCCTTCGATGTCCTTTTCCGTGACATCGCGACCGTACCCATCACGCTGAAGAGCCTCAAGAACCTCCTGCCACCGTCTCTCCAGAAGCTGGATCCGACGATTGACTTGGAGGGGCTGTTCAGTCTCCGGCGGGCGGTGATCCGGCTGAGCGAAGACACCTGTTCGGGAACCAGCGGGGAACCTCGTACGGAATTCTTCAACCCGGAAATCATTACGTCGGATGCATTGGATGCTTTCGATGCTCTGGCGACGGCCTGCCTGACTTCCATCACGGACGGTACGATCAAGTTGGCCAAGATCCTCGCGATGCCGCCCGAGGAGATTCCAACCAAACGAATGCCATTCGTGCGGTTCAAGCTGTCGACCGACCCGACAAAAACCGTGACGCAGGTGCTGACGGCGGTCTGCCAATCGCTCACGCAGACGGCGCAGGGTCTTGCCGGGATGCAGCAGGGCGGCGGTGGCGCGGGAGACGGGACACAGCCGCAGCTCGACTGCTCGGCCTTGCAGCAGCTCAATCCCCAGGTGATCGGCGCGGTCATCGGTCCTTTCCTCAAGTCCGGCCAGACGTTCCTGGATGCGCTGAAGAACGCCGTCAAGGTGGACCTGCTTGTGAATGGGGATGTGTTCAGCCCCAGAATCAAACTCGGGAATCTTGCGGATTTCGTCAAAGTGGATCTGGTGTTTCTGCCGGAAATCGCGTTCATCTTCAACATCGATGTTCCCATCATCGACTTCGAAAGCGTGATCCAAACCAAGATCAACGACGTGCTGGGATCGGCCCAGGTGGGATTGAGACAGGTCTTCAACGAATGCCTGCCGGGCCCGGTGTCGGACATACTCAACCAGTCGTTTACGAACCAGCTCGCCGCCGCCAGCGGGGTTCTTTTCCAGAACGCGCTGACGGGCCGAGCCGGCCTGGCGGGGGGCGGGCTGCCCACGGGCAAGCAGGTGGGAGTCAGACCGCCCGCGCCCGTGAATGCGCCGATGCTGTTTCCCATGAACCCGGCGAACCTGGCCGGGTGGCAGGCGTTTGCGGAGGGGAAAACGAGCAATGAGCAATGAGCAACGAGCAATGAGTAAAAGGAGGATCTATGCCGAGTGAGTTGCGAATGATCCCGCCACCTGAAACGGGCGCGCACCCGTCCTCCGCAGTAGCTGCTACGGAGGGGGAAGCGCCCCGTTCCCTGCCTGCCGCGACGCGTGCGCGTCCTGCGGCGCAGGCAGGCGGGTCGGTTTCAGGTGGTGGGATGATGTTGCGAATGTTGGCGGGTGCCTTGATCGCAGGCGCAGTGGGGGCCGCCACGCTCGGGCCGAGGACGTCACTATCCGAGGAGGAGGGCGCCGGCGGGGCGGGGACGCCGTCGGCGGCGGCATCGCCGACGGCCGAGGAAATCATGAAGAAGGTGGCGGGGAGACCGCGCCCGCGGACGTTTCTTTCATACATATCGATATTCACTCAGGAGTCCGCGGGTGGCAGGCCTCTTCTACAGAAGGGGTCGATCGCCGTGGATTCGAGCGGGGCCACGGGAGAGGACAAAACGAAAAACGACTACCGCATGGCCATGATCCTGAAGGATCCGCCGGATTTCGCCGGGAGCAAGGCGTACGACGAACGGAGGAACGGCGTCCGAACGCAGCTGATTTGTCCGCGGAGCATGCAGGGCCAGTGCCGGCCGGTGCCGTCGGGGTCTTCGCAGTTTTTCGGGACGGAGATTGAATGGGAGGACATCAACCAGGCCGATCCGGACCGGTTTCAGTACGAGATGGAGCGCGAAGAGACGGACCAGTGGATTATTCGCGGCAAGGTAAAGGCCGACCCTTCGATGGGGTACCTTATTCGCGTGGACAAGGCGGAGTACGACGTGCGTTCGATCCTGAAGTACAAGGACGGGAAACTTTTCAAGGAAGTACGGATGCAGGAACGCAAATCCATCACGGGGCTGGCCTACCCCATCCCGACGATTATCGACGTGGAGAACAAGCTTACCGGACGGACCAGCACGATGACCTTGGTGGACCCGAGGGCGGGCGTCAAGATACCGCCGGAGATGCTTCGGGTTCCAGGTCGCTCCTGATCTCGGTAGACGCAAGAAGGGATGAGCCGTGGCCGACACAAGGCTGGGCGCGGGCCGATGGAGAGTGCCATGAGGCGGCTCGGCATGGCATCGTGGGCGGTGGGGGTGCTTTTGGTTTGCGGGCATCTGGAAGTGTGGGCGGAAGACGAAGCGACGGCGCCGAGCGCGATCGAGAAGCAGACCGATCTCTCGGGGTTCGTGGAGTCGCGGACGAACTACGGCTACGGGGGCGCCGAACTGCCGATGGGCATGCGCTTCGGCGGGTACCTGGAGGGTGCAACGAGGCTGGAAAACAGCCTGCTGCGGCTGTCGGTATTGGGTCAATACGGGAATGCGTTTTCCGAGGATCGGAGAACGCAACGGCTCGATGCCGATGTGTGGTACGCGTACGCCCAGGTGTGGATGGGTGAGCACCAGCTGACAGCCGGCAGGCAAGTCCTGAACTGGGGAACGACGCAGGTGTCTCTGATCGATCAGGTCCATCCGGCCAACAGTCGGGAGACTCTCATCCCGGAGGACTTCGCCAAGGTGCCGCTTGAAATGGTGAGCTGGAGCTACGAGGGAATGGAAGCGTACGTATCGTTCTGGCGTCCGAGCTGGCAACCCCTCCTTTCCGAGAGCCAGGCGTTCGTGAAGAGCAAGGCGGCCTTCTCAACCAAGGATCTCCTCATCGACCTGAACGACTTCACCCGCTCTCCGGAGTTCCCGGTGCAGATGGGGTTCCGCGCGGATGTGGCGATTCCGTCCACAACCGTGCGCATCGCTCCATCGGCGCAGGTTCTGGTGGAGCGGATACCCGCATTCGAGTTGGAAAAGGGCCTCCAGGGCACCCCGGGCAAGGGGTTCGAGAAAATCGACAATATCGTGGAGGAAGACGTGGGCGAGTCGGTGGCGGCAACGGGAGAATTCCCGATCGTGATACGGCCCAAGCACTATTTCCTCCTGGGAAGCGGGTTCGAATACCAATTCTGGTACGACGAGAAGAATGATGGGTACAAGTACACGCTGCGGGGCGAAGCGGGATTCTTCTCGGGGCTCAGGCTTCCCGACGAGGATCTGAAACAGAACAGGCTCCAGATCGGTGCGGCGACGGTTGAGATCGCCCGGCGCTTCGGCGACTTCACCGTTATCGATGAGGCGATGTATGCGCGGCACTCGAAGGAGGTTGACCTGGTTGGATTGGACCGGACTACGTGGGCGAACCTCCTGGCCGTGCAATACACGCACGGCGACAACTGGTTCCCGCGCGTGGCGGCGATCTACGTCAACTCCGAAGGGTTCGCCCTGGTTCCGATGCTGGAATATGTGGTCCATCGGGGGGTCGACGCCGCACGGAAGGATTTTCACACAAAGCAAACGTCGATGAAGTTCCGCCTCGGGGCCGTCATGGTGGAGGGAGAGCCCATCCGGGGCCGCGGGGCGCAGGCGGAGATCTTTCCTCGTCTTCAGGCGTCCAACATGGTGTTCGCATGGGTCCGTTATGAGATGTGACCCCGCACCAATCCCGCGCCCAGGCCCTCGCTTGGGTACACGCGAGAGGCGTAGCCGCCTTTCGGCTCCGATCGTTGCCTCACGACAGACAGACGATAGGATAGGTGCTGGGTGAACGGCTGGCTGCCGCCTGTCGAGCGCCTGATGATCCCGGGGCTTGTCATTGCGGGGATGGTCTGCTCGATGCTGATTCGGGCGACTTGGGGCCGGAGGCCGCAGGCTGAACCCTCAAGAACGGGGGGGGCCTCCGGGAGGAATCGGGCGGGGAGAGCTTGGGCGGGGTTGGTCCTGAGGTACCGGTGGCCGATTATCGTGGGGTTCGGCCTGCTGAGCCTGCTCCCTCTATATGCCCGGCCGATCATCTACACCGACCCGATCGGAGAGTTTCCGAAAGACGACCCTCTTTACGTGCAGTACCGCAAGCAGGAACACTTGGGGACGGGCCGGCTGGCGGTGATCTCCCGGAGTTTCCGATGTCTGGACGAGCTATCGAGGATTCTTCCGCGTGACGTGGTTCTCCCGGCGGTGGAAGACACCAGTCCACTTGATCGCAAAGGTCTGTTCTTCATGCGCCCCGAGGACTTGGACACGCTCAAGGACTTGGCGGGAAACTACCCCATCGGGTCCGTTCTGAACGCCGGGTCCGCGGGGGAGCTCTACTACGAGTACGGGAACCTCCTCAGGGTCGCGGTCACCAAGGGAAAGGTGGCCATGAATCCCCGGGACGCCGATACGCGTCTGAATGCGCTGGACCGGTTTGTGGACGACACGGAGAGGATCCTGCTGAGCGGAGCGGCGCGAGCGAGCGATGTCCTGCCTGAGGCGAATCGTGATCTCCCGCGGAATCAAGGGAGGCAAAGGCCCCCTGCGCTCCGCTCCGGAGACGATGAATGGAAGAATCATGGGGCCTCGGCATCGCAGATGGCGATGAAGAAGGCGACGCAAGGACCGCATGACCCTTCTGATCGTCGTCCCCGGAGCGAAGCGGAGGGGGGGAACCCCGGCTGGGATCCCTTTCCGGTGGAGACGATGCTTCTTCCCGGCGATGCGGGGGCGTGGCTCGCAGGGAGGGGTTTTATTCTGCCCGTGACATGGGCATACGAGGGCCTCGAAGCCCAGGCGCGTGCGCCGGCATTCTATACCATGTACCTCAGGGTCACGGCGCCGCACACGGTGGACCCGAACGTGGGGCGGGAGGCCAAGGCGGCCATGCTTCCCCTGTTCAGGCAGGTCGCGAAACAGAAGGGATGTACGGTTGAGGTCACGGCCAACTTGGAGGACGGCCGTGCGGTCATCCGGGAAGAGCCGGATTTCGAGATTGGCGGCGTGTCGGTGGGAAGCGGTGAGATCTACGACTTGGTCCTGCGTGACCTGTGGAAGACGGGATTGGCGACCAGCCTGATTGTTCTCGTGGTGTTTACGCTGTTCCTCCGACGGTTCGCCGTCGGTCTTATTGCGATGGCCGTAACGACGATTCCGGTCCTCATTGCGTGGGGCTTAGGCGGACTCCTTCTGAAAGACATCACGGTGGTCGCCAGCCTGATCATGCCGCTCCTCATCGGACTCGGGGACGACATCTGTCTCCACATGGTGACGCGCCTCCGGAACCTGGATGGAGACGAGTTCAAGGAGGGCTTGGCGGACATCGTGGGACCGACGCTGTGGGCCGGCTCGGTATTTGCCGCCGCGGGGCTGGCTCTGAGCGCCGCGTACATCATGGGCCCGCAGCGTATGGGGGCCTTGGCGACCATTGGAATGGTCTGCACGACGGCTGCCGCCGTGATGCTTGCGCCGGCGCTGATGTCGGTGGTGCCGCTGAAGTACAGGCGGGATCGGGAGGGCTTGCTGAAAGCGTTTGCGGACGCGATCGCCGAACGCGTGCAGGTGGGGGCGACGGTGGTGCAGCGAAGGCCGCGGCTTGTCGTGACCCTGGTTGCGGGGCTGGTTGCAGTGTCGTGCGTGGTGGCGTTCGGGTACCCGGGCGTAAAGATGATATGGAACCCATACAAAGTACTGGCTGAGGTGCCGGGCAAGCGCTGGCTGCACAGGACTCAGGAGGCCACGGGCTATTGGCCGGTACCGACCGCGGTGTATCCATCGGATGGAGGGCCGAGCAAGGGGTCGATCCGAACGGATCGACTGGTCGGCAAGGTGGAATCGTTGGAGAGAGTCATGCCGGGGCTTGAAGCTCCGCGGGTGGTCGAAGAAGCGCGGGCGATCATGGTGAGGGAGGTCGAGAGGGGGAAAAGCGGCAGGGATCGGAAACTGGCCGAGGGGCTGAGAAGGTTCGATGAGGGGCTGGATGCTCTGGGAGAGATGATGGGCTTGAGCGGCCAGGTGTCGAGCTACTACCGCGTGAAGGAGCTACGGGAGAAGGTGCGCTCGCTGATCGCATACGCCATGGAAGACGACGCGGCGCGACGTGAGGCCCTGCGAGACCTGGATACTTGGGCCGCGGCCAGCGTGGCCGGTGGCCGTGACAAGCTGCTGCGCATGGAGACGACCCGGCCGCAGCCGGACGACCTGCCGTTTTTCGGAGAAGGGGGGCGGGAAAGGATGTGGGTGTACCCGCGGGAGGCGGTGGTCCACTTGGCCGATGAAAAGATCGAGGAATGGGTCCGGCACACGGACGCCATGGGTGAAACGATCGGCGCCGAGAAGATCATCCACCACTACATTCAAAGGATGAAGTCGAGTCTGGTGCTGTGCGTCGTCCTGGGGTTTGTCATGATCTTGCTTGCGAATCAGATGGCGGCTGGGTCGTGGAAGACGAACTTGATCATCCTGTCCCTTCCGTTGGCCGCGGCCGTGGTGACGGCGGCGGGCATGGCGGTGGTAGGGATTCCGTTCGATACCTCAAGCGTGTGGGCCTTCGCGCTGCTCCTTGGCATAGGGCTTGACGATGCCGTTCACGTGGTTCATGTCGGCCCGCGGGGATTGGTGCCGATACTTCCACCGATGTTGGTGACCACGCTGACGACGGTGGGAGCGGGTGTCACGTTGCTGTTCGCCGGGACTCCTGGGTTTCGCTCGTTCGGTTGGTTCTACATCTTCAGTCTCACGACGGTGTGGATCCTTTCAGTCTTTTTCCTGCCGTGCCTGCTCCAAGTGATGAAGCTGCGCACGGGCGAGGCCGTGGGCCCAGGCTCAGAACCTGTCCGGGGCTCTGGGTAAAGGAGATCGGGGTGGCTGGAGGAATCCTTCGACTCGGCCGGCCCGCGATGGGCGGGTTGGTATTGTTTGTCCTTACAGGCTGCGGCCCGACGCTCGTGACCGTGAGGGCAAAAGGACGGGTCGTGCTTGACCAGGGAGAACCTGTGGCGGCCGGGGCGCCGCTGATATGTGGATTCTACACGCGCAAAGGGGGCGCGCATGAGGTTCCCTATGATGAAAAGACAGCGCGGGTTCGGCCGGATGGCACATTTGCAATCGAGCACCAGCTTCCCGTTGACGAGACCGGGGGCGTGTTTGCCGGCGTGCATGTGAGGGGACAAGCCATCTTCATTGTGGACACGGACGCAGCGGCTGCCGTCAAGGATTGTCCGGAAGGCGATCGGGGACACGTGTGCGAACTCACGGTCGAAATCGCTGAGAGCTTGACCCCGGAAGCGGCCGCGGTGGCGAAAGCGCGGAGCGAAGGGGAAACGGCGGATCTATCCGGGTTGTGCGGTCTTCGTGAGGGGCTGAACGGGGTGGGACGGATCCCTGAGCTCAAGGAGGCGGAGCAGGAAGAAAAGGCCCGGCTGTCGGGTCGTATCGGTTCGAAGGTGGGGGCGGAGCAGGCGGAGGCGCGGCGCCTGATCGAAGCCGAACGAGAGCCGGAGGCGATTGAGCGGCTGGGCTCGCTGGCGACGATACCATGCGTGGACGATGCTCGACGGAAGGAGCTTCAGAAGGAGGTTGTGCGAGCGGAGGACAGTTTGGCGGTACGGCAGGCCAGGGCGGCCCTCGGCGCCAAGGCGGTCCCTGAGGCGATGGAGATAGTGGACGGCGTGCTGAAACGCAGTCCGAAGCATGTGGGTGCAATCGAAACCCGCGCGGAGGCGTTGGTCGCGCTGGAGAGGAAGGCGGAGGCGGTGCAGGAGATCGAGAAGGCGGTGGGGATTGAGCCGAAGAATCCGGCGCTCAGGCTACGGCTGGCGGACGTGCTCTCATCGATGGATCAGATGGAGGCGGCCGTGAAGCAGTACGAGGCCCACCTTGATCTGGCCCCTCAATCCGTCGAAGGATACGCGGGATTATCAAGAAGTTTGGGGAAACTCGGTCGTTGGAAAGAAGCGATGTACGCAGCCGGCAAGGCGTTCGATCTCGGGAAGGACCGGGCGGAGTATGCGCTTCTGGCGGGGGGATTCGCGCTGCAAGCCGGCGAGCCGGCAGTTGCAGAAGGTCGGTTTGCCGCGGTGCTCGATCTCATACCGGAGTCTTCCGAGGGAGTTGTGGGCGTGGCGACGGCACTGGAGAGGGAGGGGCGCGCGGAGGCGGCGTTGGAAGTGTACGAGAAGGCCGTGCGGGCCGGTTTTCTGGACGCTGCAGGATCGTTATCGGCGGGAAGGGCTCTAAGGCAGGGTGGGAGACTTCAGCCTGCAGTGCGCGCACTCGAGCGGGCCGTGGAGCTGTCTCCGGGGCAGACCGAGCCGGTCTGGCGGGTCGAGGCCACGATTCTACTCGGGCAGGCGCTTTCCGAGCAGGGGTATCTGGATGCGGCGGTCGAGCGTGTCGCGGGCGCGATACGGCGCGTCCCGACGGAGGCGAGGCTCTATGTCGTGCTTGGGGAGCTGCAGCTGAAACGGAAGCGGTACGGCGACGCTATCGCCGCGGGCCTCAAAGCCTATTCGCTGGACAAGAAGGAAGAGACTCGCCTCCTTCTCCTGCATGCTTCGGTGTTGAAGGCCTCCGGAGACCTGGCGACGAGGGGGTTCTCGGCCGAGGAGATTTCCGCGTTGGACCGGTTCCTGAGCGACGCGGTCGTGGTCGATCAAATCGCAAGGCTGACCGGGATGCTGGTGGAGACCTTTCGTGGCCTGACGCTTTATCGGCGTACAGCGCTCTTGGCGATCGCGCTGAAAAAGGATGCATCGAGAAGTTGGATTGAGCTGATGCCGGTGAGACCTCCGGAGAGCCTGGTGAAGAAGCTTCTTCGGATGGGACCCAAGAAGTTTGGAGTGTGGTCGGAATGAAGGAATGTGGTCATGTATTCACGGAGTCATGTGATCATGTGCTCGGACCTGCGTCTCTTCTCCGCTACATGACCCCATCACTACATCACCACATGGCCACATGAGGACGCGCGCGCTTGTGGTTGACGACTCAGACATGGACCGGTCCGTCATGGTTGAGGGTGTTCGGCTGGCGTACTCTGAGGCGGAGATTGCGGAGGCCGGCTCGGGAGCGGACGCGCTTGAGTTGATCCAAGGAAACGCGTTCAACCTGCTGATTACGGACTTGGTGCTTGGAGAGGGGATAGACGGACTCAAGATCATTGAGCACGCCAGGGATGTACTGCCGCGTATCGGCGTGGTGGTCGTCACGGGGCAGCGGGCCACCCAGCCGGATGTGCAGAAGGCCCGGGGTCTGGGAGCGAGGCACCTTCTGTTCAAACCGGTTCAACCGGATCTCGTTAGGCGTGCTTGCCGGGATGCGATGCGGTACCGATCGCTGGCTGAGAAGGCACGAGAGGCTGTGGCTCCCAGGATGACGGTCAATCCGGAGTTGGGAGATATTGCTGAGATTGTTGGAGACAGCCCGCTCGTTAAGGCGATGAAGGCGGATATCTACCGTTTTGCGCGGATGGATTCATACCCGGTGCTTGTCACGGGGGAGACGGGAACGGGCAAGGAGCTTGTAGCCAAGGCCATCCACCGATTCAGCCCGCGGGCGAGGGGTCCGCTCATTCCCGTCAATCTTGCTGAAATCGATCGAGAGCGTTTCGAGTCGGAAATATTCGGCCACGTGCGGGGGGCGTTCACCGGGGCGGACCGTGACAATCCGGGCGCCGTGGGGAGGGCCGAAAAGGGGATACTTTTCCTGGATGAGATTGAAGCCCTGTCATTGGCCTTGCAGGGCAAGCTACTGAGGTTCTTGGAGTCGCGGGAATTCCAGCGAATGGGGGAGAAAGGGCAGCTTCGTTACGCGGACGTGCGAATCGTGCTGGCGACCAACCGGAACTTGGACGAGATGGTGTTGGAGGGAGAGTTCCGGGAAGATCTTTACTTCCGGGTCAATGTCTGTTCAATCGCGCTGCCGCCGCTCCGCGTGCGCGGGGCTGATATTGCAGAGCTGGTGAAGCACTTTATTCAGGTGTTGTCCGGGGAGGTGGGTGTCAAGGTGGAGCGTGTCGAGGATGGCGTATATGAGGCCGCTGCGAAACACGGTTGGCCTGGCAACGTAAGGCAGCTTCGGACGACGGTATTGAGGGCCCTGATGGACGTCACCAAGGCCAATGCAGATCCAGGGGTTGTCAAGGCAGAGGTGTTCGTTTCTCACATGCACGCCAGCCAGCCGTTAGGGGGTTCCATGGGATTGGGATCAGAAGACACTGCCGTGGACGAGAGGGTGGGCCAGTTGATCGAAGACGCGGCGGCGAAGGATCTGTTGGCTCAGCTTTGGTATGAAAAGGTGAGTTGGAAAGAGATATGTCGAAGGATCCCGAGGAACCGAATTACACTCCACACATGGCTGCGGCGGATGTCGGAGGCGGGAAAAATCACCGGCTATCCGCGGAGACTCCACCCGCGGAGTCGGGAGATGGAGTGGTAGGTGATTGTGGGACGGTCGGAGTAACGGGTGGTGGCGCGACGAGTTCTTTTTCAGTTATGGTATCATGGAGTCGTGAACATCGAACCATTCGAAATCGACTTGGACGGCATAGGAGGGCTGCAGATGCGGCGCACGTCCCTCGCGGCGCACCTGATCGGCACGGTCCTCCCTACGCTCCCGGCAGATGTCCTGACGCGGATACAGAGGAAGGCGCTGGAGAGACGGATTGAGGGGGTAAAACGGGTGAAGGCGGAAGAAGGAGAAGAGCCTTGGGACTGGAATCCGGGTGACCAACTTCCCGCAGATGATGGAATCGTCGATGCGCTCCTGGGTCCGGGAACATTTCATCTGTTTCTGGCGGAGACGATGGTGGAAGAACTGATGGGCATCGAGTTCACCAGGGAGCACGTTCCGCAGATGGAGGCCTTCTTCCGCTTCGATGCGCGTACGCGAGTCGAAGCGGAGGCCCGACTGGGCATCCTCTTTGCCTGTCCTTGGTCGGATCCCGGTTGTGATATGATTGAGTCATGAAATCGACGATCGAAAGTCGACAATCATTGGATATCCGATGACGATGAATCCATCGGCCGACGGATGAACATCGAACCATTCGAAATCGACGTGGACGGCATAGGGGGGCTGCAAATGCGGCTTACCTCGCTTGAGGCGCACCTGATTGGCACGGTCCTACCGACACTGCCGGGATCGGTCCAGATGCGGATACGCAATCTGGCGCTCCACAAACGAGTTGAGGCGGTAAAGCGGGTCAAGGCCGCGTGGGGGGAAGGGCCTTGGGAATGGAAGCCTGGTGACCCACTTCCTGCACATGATGGAATTGCCAATGCGCTCCTCGGATCTGGAACGTTTTATCTGTTTGTGGCGGAGACGATGGTTGAGGAGCTGATGGGTATTGAGTGCACGAATGCCCACGTCCCCCAGATGGAGGCCTTCTTCAAGTTTGATGGGCGTGCGAAGCTGGCCTACGACGCCGCACGGGGCGTGCTGTAGCGCCTTTCATCCGCCGGCCGGCAGATTCATGTCCTGACCCACCCCTGAGCGGCAGGCGGGTTATTGCCGCTCGGGAAGCCCGGATGCTCCTTACGCCGCGGACTCTGCGCGGATCTCTTCGGGGAGCATCGTCGGGCGATTTGCTCGCAAGAACCTCGCGACGATCTCTCGGTTTCTCGCCGGGGAAGACCAATTGACGTGCGCGAACTGGCGCATCAGGTGCAAGAGGTGATCCCTGTTTTCCGCGGTGAAGGCGTCCTCGCACTCCACCAGCTCGAGGAACCGAAGAACGGCTGTGGGGCCCGTGAGCATTTGCATCACCTTGCCGTAAGCGGCTTGGTGAATTCCCATCTGGAGCGCGACGAGCGTCGTGTCGAAGCGGCCTACGACCTTCATATGGTCGTGCTTCAGGCGGCGGAACACGGCGGAGCCGGCAGCCAGGCGGGCTCTTATCGCGGCGCACAATCCTTCGCAATGGTTTGCGAGGAGGGTTTGCGCCGCGCTGCGGACGTGGGCGGGAGGCTCATGCTTGGCCTGCCACGCCTCGATGACCGCAATGACGTCCTCTGGATCTCTCACCCTGGCCAGGGCCTCATCCAGAGGTACGATGTCCTCTTGCGTGACGATCATGCCGAACGTGTCGTTTTCACGCTGTTCCCTGAAGTCGCTGAGGATCTGTTTCACCCTCTGCGACGGGGAGTTCGCTGCGTGTTTGATCATGGTGGTCTCCTTCCTTCCCGCCGCGTAGGTTCTCTCCCGAATGACGGGAGGGATCTGCGCGGCGGGAGAAAGGGCCATCAGCCGCAACGCCAAGGGCGAGGCGGCCAATTCGGGCGAGACAGTCACCAACAGGATAACAACCGCCTGCACACTCAGGCGTGGGTCAGGAATTTGCACAAGGATCCCACCACCTGTCCGCCTCAGGCGGACCGGAAGGCAGGTCTTCGGCCTGGTGACGGGTGGTGGGATGATGGCGCGTGGGCCATGCACCACGTGGGGTGCATGGTTCACACCGAAGGAGGGAGACCGAAGACTGAGGCTCACAGCATCCTCAAGGAGAAGCGGCCCCGGCCGGTTTCTTTCACCTTGTAGAGTTCGTCGTCGGCGGCGCGGAGGGCAACGACAGGAGGCACGGTGGCAGGCGCTCGCACGAATCCGGAGCTGAGGGAGTAGGGCACCGACTGGAGTTCCTTGGGGACAAGGTCGTAGAGCTGTTTTGCCTTGTCCTTGAGACGGGAGGCGTCCGTGGGACAGAAAAACACCCCGAATTCGTCGCCGCCTAAGCGGCCGGCAAAACTGCCCTGACTGGTGACGGACTTGAGGCAGGCCGCCGCGGTCTTGATCGCCTCATTGCCCCCGTCATGACCGAGGCTGTCGTTGATCCTTTTGAGGAAATCCACGTCCACGAAGGCGACCCCGTAGGAATCCGTCGGCCGAAGCTGCCGGCATTCATCGACAACGCGTTTCATGAAGTAGGCGTGAAGGAACAAGCCCGTAAGTCCGTCCAGGGTGGCTCCTCGCTCGGCATATCGCGCGCGCTGGGCAAGGTTTCGGACTTTGTCGGTGTTGCGGCGTCGCATCTTGGCAAGAAGGTCGGCGCGGTTAAGGAGGAACCACGCTTCGCCGAGGTTACGAGGAGAAAGGGAGACATCGCAGCCCGCGATCAGGAGGTCGGTAACGCGATCGAGAGACAACTCATCGGTCCAGACGGCGATACAGGACACGTGGTCGGCGAGCGGACCGCCCCCGGATGCCAGGAGGAGGGCTCGGAGGGCCGTGGCGTCGTCCGCGCCGCAGTAGATGATGCGGAGGTCCCCCGGGGCCGTGGGGTCGATTCGATTCTCGTTTTGAGCCCAGGTGACACGGAGCCCGTCTGGACTGAACACGGTCATCCGGGTTGCGAGCTGTGCCGCGCTGACATCCCCGATGAGGATCCAGACCGGTGGCGGGAGGGCGGCTGAAGTGCCGTTGTCCCCTTCGCGTCGCTCCGGGGACGACCCCCTTCGCTCCGCTCCGGGGACGATGATAGGATTCGCGATGGGGTCTTCGCGTCGCGATCGGATTTGCCGTGGGGTCTGTGCGTCGACCCGGGGGCTAGGCTGGTACGGCATGGCTTTGAATGTGTCGGATAATGGATTCAGGCGTGTGTTGCCTCAGCACGCGGTCCGCTTTTGCGGGTGTGACGAGGACGTCGACGGGGGTACTGAAACCATAGGAATTCACCTCTGTGGGCGGGCCGACGTCCGAGGATCTGGACGCGAGAAGCGCTGTGTTGTCCCCTTCGCTCGTGGGCCTTGCTAGGCTTCGCGCAAGGCCCACGTCCGGGGACGACGAGCAGAATTGCCATGGGATCATTGCGTCGTGGATGACAGGGCACCATCCCGAGGGGAGATGACCTTGGGGATCGGAAAACCGCCTCGGGGTTTCAAGAATGATTTCGTCCTGCTCGAGTCCCAGGAACTCGGCGAGTTCAATCTCGGCAGAGCCGGGATGGGCGGCCAGTTCGAGGAAAGCCTGCTCCCCGGGACGGAGCGATAGCACCGTCCGATAGAGACCTCTCTCGCCGACGCGTGTGCCCCGAACGAGGGCATCGGCGACCACATTGCCTTGCGTGGCGATCCATGTCTTGCAGTCGTCCGGCGTCTTGCCGCTGAGTGCGCGAAGCACGTCCTCGGGCTCCATGAGCAGGGCATCGATGGCCTTCTTGATCATCGCCCTGCCCGCACGGACGCAGGGGTGATGATACAACGTGCGGCGAAGGGCCGCGATGTTTTCGCTCCAAAGTCGCGTGAGGGGGGCAGCAAAATCCAGGACAGTGAGCCGATCGTATGAGTCGGTTGTGACAACGGACGGATAGAGAATGCCTGGAAGCTCGGCGAGGGAGGCGAGGCCTGCATGGAAGGCACTACGTGGATGGACGTCGGCCTGAACGCATCCCAAGGGGGCAAAGAGACAGTCCGCGAGGAGGGTCGCGGTCTCGCGGCGGTTCTCGTAGGCGTCGGTTGAGGGCAGGCTGTCAGGGAGTGGGTAGACCAGGTTGGCGAGAGTAAGCGGATCAAGCCCCATCGCCTTGAGCGGTTCGCCGAGTGTTTGGAGGATGATTTCGCGTCCGGTTCGGGGAATAAGGACTTCGTCCAGGGCTTCGGCGATGAGGTCCAGGAGGGGGCTGGCGGCGAAGGCAATGTCATGAACGAGCGCAGCCGCGAGGTAGCGAAGCTCGTCTTCAGGGGCCAGGATCTCCGTGATTTCCGGAACGTTGTTCCGGAGCGCGGCGAGCATGGCCTGAGCCCGTTCCAATGATCCGAGGGCGTGTTCAAAGCGGTCATTCTTGGACCCGGGATAAACCAGGTCCGCGCCGTTCCAGACGGGAGCTCTCCGCAGGCTTTGGAGCGCTTCGGATTCCACGAGCGGTATGAGAGGGAGCGGAACACGAACGCTCGACAAGGGCTGTTGAATCATGATCCATCGGGGCATGGGGCACCTACTGGATCGTGAATTCTTTCGTGTGGGGACACGCGCCGGATAGCGACGTGTCCGGATTGCTCCAGTTGCCGCCGCGGTCGCGGACCGATACGAGGATACGCCAAGCGCCGCTTGGATCGGGTGGCCGTGGCGAATCCGGAAGTGGCACGGAGGCGGTCTTGGAGGAATCGCACACATGGAGGAGGTCGATCCATTCACGAAGGGAGGAAGGCAGCTGGGAAATGTTTTTCATGTCGCATTCGGGCGCATTCTGCACGCAGATGGCGATGCCTTTGCCTTGATACAGGATGTCCTGGCCTTCGCATGGAGTGTAGGGGGTTGACGAGCTGAGTGAGGAGACAGGGTAAAGGCTGGTCCACAAGGGGGAGAAGCTGCCGGAGCCTGCGTGGCACCCGTAGGTAGCGCCACAGTTGGACGGATCTGCGGGACTCAGGGCGAATTCGCCGAGGGGGATGCGATTCTCGCTCGTTCCGCACTTGCCCGCCGGCGGAGTCGAGGCTCGTTCCAAATAGACGGTTGCTCGATCGACGTCGGAGACGTGATCGAAGGCGACAACGTCGAGTCCAAGCTTGAGTGTTCCCGCCGAAAAGGAGGGGATACCGTTCGCGCTGAAGAGGGCCATTCGAACCTCTGGAGTGCTGGTATCCTGAGATCCGGACCCAGAAAGGTTATCCGTGAGGACCAGACGCCTGACGGTGAGGAAGTTGCCGGACGTGTCGACGGCCTCAACTGAAAGCAGGGCGCGGCAGGGGGCGCTCGGGCAGGATGGAATCATGGGATATCCGATGGGGCCCATGCTCCAGTGGCCATAGTAACCCCAGGCGTCCTCGAGGGTGTTGCGCCACGTGTCGGCCGGAGTGCGGGAAAGGTCCCTGGGGCAGTAGGTGGAGGGGAGTCCATCCTGCCAGACGGTGACGCCTTGGCGTCCGGGCTGGAGGCTTTCGATCTTGAGGCACCAGCGGTAAAGATCAATGCCTCTGTCATCCTGGAGCGCCGGGAGGGGGACCCCGGAAATCAGATTGCCGGTGTACCTGGGGTCCCCGCTGAGGAGGAGTTGCGGAGGTGTTTCGTCAACGACCACGGCGATTGATTTCACGGAAGTCTTGATGCCCGCGTAGTCGGCGGCTTCGTAGAAGAGAAATCTGGCGCAGCTGGAGCCGTGGCAGAACAGGTCCTCCGGAATACGGTAGAACGGGACAGGCTTTGTGAAAGATCGAGGGGCGCATTCGGTGGGCGAAATGTCGCCACGGGATCGGTAGCAGCGTTCCGCCTCGGTGTTGGGGGTACAGGAAGCTTGCGGACCAGTTGGTGTCACACAATAGGAGAGACGCGATAGATCGTTGGTCTCGGGTGAAGGCGTGCGAACAAAATTGGCTGGGAGGGGGCCGGTGTAGAGGCCGTCCTTGAGATCGCAATCGAGAAGGATCTGCCCGTCCTCGAACGGAGGGCGTTTCTCCCACGAGGAACCTGACCAGCGCTTGTGGAAAGATCGGCCGGGATTGCGCACGACGCAGCGGGTGGGCTCGGTGTCGGAGTAAAATCCCCCGCAGTCGGTGGAGCAATTGCCAAGGGTATCGCAGGCCTGGACACAGAGCCCCATGCTGAGGGCCTTACCTTGCGGTACGCCAAGCGTGATCGACATCTCGAACGATGCCTGGCCGGAATCGTTCGATATCGAGTAGTCGTCCGGTATGCAGTAGAAGGGATGATCGGCGGACCAATCGTATACCTCAGCGTTCGGCCACACGCAGTAGCTGATGCGTGAGACCCCGACCTGGTCCGACGCGCTGATGAGGATCGGCACGGAGGAGCGACCTGAGACGGCCTCACCGAAGGGTCCTGTAAGGAGAAGCCCTGGACCCGACGCGTCGACGGTAACCTTGGCGCGGACGATATCGGATAGGACGTCATCCACGGTTGCGGCCCGCGCCAGAAGCTCATATGTGCGGGTCTCGCTGAATGCCTGTGGCGGAAGAGCTTGTAGAAAGAGAGTCTCGCTGACGGTGGTCATTTGGGTCCAGTCGGACGGTCCGCAGGTCTGTGTGGATGTGGTGACAAAGCAGTACTCCAGCCTGTGGAGCATTTGTCCCTGGGGGGCCGAAGCCTTGATGGTGATCGGGTGGTTCAGGGAAACAAGATATGCCGGACTCAGGGTGATGATCGGTTTGGGCGCGGACTCCGTCGCTGGGGGCAGGGTATCGCGAGCTGGAGCATCTGGATCGGAATTTGTAATGGTCTGAGCAGCGGGGGCTGGGAAGGGTTCAGCGTTCGAGGTTTGTGCGGCTACCGAAGCATCGCTATGGGACGCAGCCTGCATCCACGTGAGGACTGATTTGAGGCCGGCGTCGTTGACGGCGTAGAACGCAAGCCAAGTGGCGCAGTTGTTGCCCCCTGCGCTACGCTCCGGGGACGACGAATGGAAGGTCAATGGGGTCTTTGCGTCGCAGGGAGCGGTTGCACGTCGGGCCGCCGCCTGGATCTGTCCCAGTGAGATTTGGGTGGTTCGGCGCGGCGGGAGTCCGTTCAGGGCTTCTCTGATCGGAGTATGGCACGTAGCGGTTTCTATGGATGCTGTCACATCGGAACACCAGACGATTTCGCGGAGGCCGGAATCAGGGTCTTCGGCGTGCAGCAGGAATTGGAGGCCGTTCGCAAGGGACGTCTTGGTAATCTGTGTGAGGGGAGGGGTGGAATCGGTGACAACCGCACCCTCGGATGAAACGACGGTTGGTTCGGATGGATCCTCCTCCAAGCACGAGTAGGACGATAGGGTAGCAACCGTAAGGGCAAGGATGTACAGGATGCCACGTGCAGGACGCGCAAACGGTGCCGGCAAGGGCGAGGAGCCTACTCCGCCGAAGAAGTCAGTTCGGCTGCGAAGGGTGGATGGCCGACCCGGCCCGGCGCCGATTGTGTGTCGCCCGTTTCCAAGGCTAATGGGTGTCATGTTCATTTCTATACGCAAGGCGTGCCAGACTCATTGACTTAACTCCTTACCCCGACTTGACATATCGCACGGTTGAACTGCGCGATCCTCCGAGTTTGTTTCAGCCGAAACAAGGGCAGGAGATTAGGGGCCGTAGATCCATCCAGAGCGCCGATAGTTGGGCCAGCCGGGGACGGGGAAGCCCCACCTCCACTTGAGATGCGCAAAATAGCCCGGTGGTTTCCCTTTCCTGGCCTTCCTTCGGAAAAGACCCACGACGATCCCCACGAGGAGGCCGATGGGAAACGCGACATAGACGCCGAGGAGTTGCATGGTGATGAGGCTGCCGAGGGCGGTGGCGATCGCCATCGGTTTTACATCGGACTTGTCGAGCCCGAGGATGGAAACGGGTTGATCGACGAGAGTGTGAACCTTTCGGGGCATGATTCCCTACCTTCGTGCGATGGAAATGCCGGTTCGCACGGCTTGGAACGTGGTTCGGCCTGCACCGAGACCCTTTTGGTAGGCTGCTCGACCTGCGCCCATCCCCTTGGAGACGACCGTGCCGGAAACGCCGGATGCACCCGATGCCACCTTGTGTGTCTGATGGAAACTCCGGATGGCGGCGATACTCGGCGCAAGCAGAATATCGAAGATGACGAAGCAGGCGAGAACGGGAAGCCCGTACAAAAGAGCGAACTGGGCAAACTGAAGGGCGAACTGGGTGACGAAGAGGTCCTCAAACATCGCGCCGCGGAAGGCGCCAAGGTCCATGGAAGAACCGGAGGAATAGAGCGCATTGACGATAATGGAGCCGCTATCGTGCGTAAGATCGGGGCGATCGAGAAAGGCGGTCATCATTTTCCAGCTCAGTCCCTGAAAGGACGTGACGACGAGGTAGAAATAAGGGAGGGACCTCACGACAAACGCCAGGCCGAAAAAGCCGAGGTAGGCACGCCAGCCGATGATCGGGACAAAAGAAAGGAGCATCGTAAGGGGAAACGCGAGCGCCAGGACCAGGTTCATGACTCCGTTGACGAGTGAAAATACGTACGGGCCCACGGCGTCTGCAACGTAGGTCTTGACGAGGATCCCAAGGCCATAGAGGAAGCCCATGACGATGTACTGAGTAGATTGTGCGGCCGCTATCTTGGTGAAGCCCTTGACGCGATCGATCACGCCATCCGTTCCCGTGAAGGCGTCAAACGCGGAAGCCTCCTGGCGGAGGTGGGCGAGCTCGATTTGGGTGCGTAGCGAGGATTCGGCCCAGAGTCGGCCGGCGCCGTGAAGAGCTCTGTTTTGCGTGAGGCCGAGATCCTGGAGGGACTTCTCGGCGAGGGTGTCGACGTTTTGGAGGCGCTGCTTGCAGGTCTCGCTGAGATTCGACCTGTTTTGCGTGTCGGCGTACTCGACCCCGCAGGTTTCGAGGAATTCATCGACCGCGTCCTGGATGGCAGGGGAAGTGAATTTTGCGTTGACGGCAGCGGAGATCCGGGTCATGTGGGCCGGGACGTCGCCTAAGGTCTTCTGCATAGCGTCCGCGGTGGCGGTCGTGATGCCGGACCAGAAGGAGTCGGTGAGCGAGAGAATGAGCCAGTAGGGGCGAGGAACGTAGACGATGTCTTGGTCACCGGTGGAAGCAAGCCGATACTTCCCTTCGGCAATCCATTGCCAGGGAAGATTGGTTGTGGGCTGCGGTGCCGTCCCTTCCGCTCCGCTCCACGGACGACGCGATGAAGAATCATGAGGTCCTTGCGTCGTAGCGGCTCCCGTCTTGGGGCCGGCATCCGGGTAGATCCTGGGAAAAGCATTCATGGAGAGAGGCGCCGGAAGGGCGATGCAGGACAGAAGGATCAGCCACGGAATGGACGTCGAGAGGATCCGGGGGGTCCGGGCGAAGTACAGACGGACGATGAGGACGAGGACGGTAACAAGGGTCGTGGCTTGGGCCAGGCTGAGAAGAAGACGGCTCTTGGTGAGGAGGGATAGGCTCTGTTCAAGGATGAGAGCTCCTTTCCAGGCCAGCTGCTGGTCGAGGAACGTCAGGGTGACCATGGGGCCCCCTCCGCTCGTGGGCCTTGCTTGGCTCCCGCCTTCGCGAAGCCCGCTCCGGTGGGCGTAGGAAGGTCGCGCAAGGCCCACGTCCGGGGACGATGAGTGGAAAGATCATAAGGTCTTGGCATCGCTACACTCTGGCGTCCAGGAATCCGCTGAAGAGCATACGAGTGATGCGGAAACTCCAGCGGGGGAGGCCCTTGAGCGCGAAGAGGCTCCCGATATAGAAAATGTTGCGAAGCGTATCGATGTCGACGGAGTGGGATTCGTTGAAGACCGTGGAGGCGGCCTGCAGGCCGCTGAGGAGCGGGTCATGGATATCGGCGGCCATGTTGGAGCTGAAACTGCCGAGCAGGGAGTCGATGACATGAAAGAGAAAGACGTAGATGGGCCAGCTGCGTGCCCAAAAGAGAAACATGGCGTAGCGGATGACCGTCGAGTAGTTGGTCGTTGTCAGGGTGACGATGGCAAACACAGGGTAAAGGAGGAGAATAACGAAGGAGATACCGCCCCCGATGGCGGTCATAAGGGGAAGACCGAAAAGGTGTATCACGATTTTTGAAACCCAGCCGAGGGCACTGGTGATGAGGGAGATCACGCCGCCCCCCTTGTCCACCAGGAGGCTGGTCGATTGCTCCCAGGTTTCGACCTCCTCTTCGGCCCACATCTGCATTTGTTTCTTGGCCAGGCCTTCCTTGTTAAGACCAGCGGCGGCAACGAGCTGGTCGGGTAGAGTCATGCCGACCTGCTCCCTGGCTTTTTGAAGCATCTCTTTCTGAAGGAGATCTTTCGCATCCTTGCACGACATGTGATTGACGTCGGCAGTCGACGGACCCGGCGACGCGGGGATTCCATAACGATTCTGTTCGTCGTCCCCGGAGCGAAGCGGAGGGGGCGCGGGCAGATGGCTGAGGGCCTGGTCAAGCGTCTCGCCGCCTCCGAGATATGGAGCGGCCGAGGCAAAACAGTGGTCGAGCCAAGACCGAAGATCCTGCCGCAGGCGGGGATCGGGCAGCGCGGACGCCGCCATGAGGTAGGATTGTCTGGCGTTCAGGAATGGGGCCTCCCGAAAGGTCCCCTTCACGCCATAATCGGCCGCAGCGACGGTGAAGGTGACAAGAGAGTCAACGATGGTGACCGGAAGAGCCAGAAGGAGGGGTACGGGCGCAGATGCCCGCACGTTGATTCCTTGGTAGAAATTCACTGCCGACGGTCCGGCAACGGTGAATTCCTTGATCCTCACATTGACCGGCATGAAGAGGAGGGCGCCCAGGAAGAGCTTGAGCACGACCTGCGGAAAGGAAAGGTAGTCGCCCTGAAAGAGGATTCTGAAGACCATATAGGCGATCAGGACCAAGGAGACGGCCGCGGCCAGAGAGGGAATGAGACCCTTCCCGAAAGGACCGAGGGCCGCCGTGACGGCCCGGAAGGCCATGTCGGTCAGGAGAGAGTCCAGCCTGGTGAGGGATTGAACGGTGAAGGTCACCCCGCACCTATCCTTTCAAGGTGGCTTCGGATGCCGAAGATTGTAGCCGAAGACAGCTTCCCCTCACGCGCGATGTCGATTGAGATCCCGTGACGGGATAGGTGCGGGGTCATGGGTGTTTCGCGAGCACCGAGGGAGGCGGCTGGGCGCCGGCCTCAAGGAGAACATCGACGGGGCGGATTGCACCATAGCGCACCTGCTCAATCACCCAGGCTTTCTTGGTGCGTTCGTAGGCGGCCACCTCGTTCAGAAGTTCAACGAGCGCCTGCCTGAAGATGTCATGGTAGTCTGAAAGTTTCCCGACGTTGCCCTCCAGAACGCCAAGATCGGTCTGAACGGTCTGGATGAGCGCGCGGAGCTCCTCTTTGGCTCCCGTCTGAAGCTGGAGCGTGTCGTTGGGGACGGACTGGCCGGCGGCTTCGGGAAAGATGTGGGCGCGGTTGGCGGCCGTGAGAACGGCCTGGGTGCGTCTCAAGACGACGAAATTCGCCAGGTGTTCAGCGACGATGTCTTTGGCGAGAAAACACAAGCGGTCGAACTCGTCGTTGTGGGTTTCGGCGTTGGCGCGACAGAGCGCGGCTCCATAGTAGGTGAGGGAACCAAGGGGGATTTGACGGGCGTCCGCGAAGGCGCCGTCGCAGACTCCACCGGGCATGAGGGGGGTGTCGGAGCCGAAGGTTTTGGTCGTGCCGTAGACGGTAAGGCTGAGACCTGAACGACCCCCGGGTACGGAATAGAGCTTTTCCAGTTCGGCCCGGGCGCCATCGGGCCCTACAATGGACGGATTGGCGGCGATCCGGTCCACGGTGCGCGTGACTTCCTCCTTGAGGCAGCGGCGGAGCTCGCGCGTCTTATCGCCAATGGGTGTGCTCGTGGTCTGACCGGCCTCGATGGAGCTTTGCATTGGCCAAAGTTTGCGCCCCCAATTCGCCCAGACGTTTCCGGCGATCTTTTCCATGGCTTGGTCCGCAGTGAAAGCGCCGGGGATGCCGAGTTTCTTCCACCAGTCTTCCAATGCAGAGGGGTCGCTGCAGCCGCCGGCGTCCGCGGCCTGACCTTTGCGAGCGACGCACTCGAGTCGTTTGTTGTAGTCTTTGAGGAAGGGACTGCTGGATCCTTGCGTTTCTTGAGAGAGCTTGAGGGCTGCAAACTGGGCCATTTGTTGACAATCGGCCATCTGGAAGGAGGCAACCATCGCGCCGATACGTTGCAGCTCGTCGATGGTGGAACCGACCTTGGGCAGGTGTTTCATGAGATACAGGGAAGCAAAGCCGGCGGTAGCCGGCAGACTGGAGACCACCTGGCGGAGCTGGTCGACGTTGGCGTGCTGGACAATGAAATTGTTCACGTCGAATTGGCAACCGTTCATATGAACACCCGGCATCTGCAGACGAAAGAGCTCCGTATTGGATGGCGGCTGATCAGGAGCCCAGTGCAAATTGAACGTTCGGAGATCCGTGTCCCCCGAGGCGCTTCCCGATCCATACCAAGGGGGCCTTTTGTCGGGGGTGCGACCATAATCAGTCGCGAAGGGTTCCGCATGGGCCGGAGGAACGGGCGCCACCAAAACGAGAAACGCCGTCGCGAGGCCGAACGAGACGAGAAGGATGCGACGCAAAGACCCCATGGCGAATCCGATCGTCGTCCCGGTGCCGATCCTCATACCCTTCCGATCACCGTCCCCGGAGGGGGCCGGAGCGAAGCGAAGGGGGCGCGGCGTCTTCACCCCGCACCTATTCTTTCGTCTGTCTGAGGCGTGGCAAAGACAGGTGCCGATAGGCGGCTTTGCCTCCGACACGATCCCACCCGGCGCGCTTCTTTCGGAATAGGTGCGGGGTTCATCGGATCCAGTGGGGGAGGTCCGGCGCAACCTCGCGGAGTCTTCCGAGGATTGCATCGCGCGAGCTCAGGCCGCGCAGCTGCGTGGGTTCCGAGCTATGAGGCGAGAGAAATATCATTGTAGGTGTCGTCGTGATCTTTGCCGATTCGAAGAGCGAATCACCCGGGATGAACGGGAACGGAAGGGCGCGTTTCGGATAACCGGTGGATGGGGCGACGCCGATGACCTGAATGTGGCCGTGGGATATCTTGAGGATCTCGGCAAGAATCGGTTCCTGCTGGGCGCAAAAAGGGCACCCCTCGCGTGAGAAATAGAGAATGGTGGGGCGGTCAGGCGCTGGAAATTGGAAGCTGGCGTTCTGGGGCGATGCGTTCTGCGGCGATGGTTGAGCTGGGAGAGGAAGGGCGCCAGGGATGGTATACCCCATGGATGCCCATTCGGCCGCAAGGGCCTGGGCGAGCAAGGCGGATCCGTAGTTGACCCGAGTCATGGTCTCTCTGAGCTTCGCGGCGATCTCCGAGGCTTTTTGTTCCGTGGGCGCGGCAAGAAACAGTTGGACCTCCTGCTCGGTCGGCCCCACGGCGCCAGGCGCCTGGGGTGGTCGCCCAGGCTCTTCCTCTTCTGTGTCTCGTGGAGCGGGGGCAAGGGTCTTGTTCTTGGGAAGCTGAGTGGGTGGCACCTTGTCGTTGGAGGATGGCTTCACACAGTCCCGTGAAAAGAAGTTGATCTTGCACGGTAGGAAATCGATCCACGCGCCGGCGAGTCCGGGCGAGATGATGGCACCCGAGAGGATGACAAGGGTCGATAGGACCGACCGCAGGGGAACAAGGAGCTTGGCGAGGGTATTCATCTGTGGGGCGGTGATGGTGGAGTGCCTTGCATCCGGTCAGGCCCTGTGGGGAGAAACAACGAATCCGAGGGTAGTGGGTCCTCCCCGGACAGGAGTTGTCGTAAGGTGGTAAGGCTCTGCCTGACTTGGTGGTATGTTTTAATCTGGGTCCGAAGGGCAGCGAGAACAGCGGTTGGCTGGGCACTGGAGGCGTCCAGGAGATGCGGGCAGCTGGCCCTTTCCGTGCAGCGGCCCTGAGATGACGGCTTGAGCAGATAGGCGGTAGCTGCCGCGGCCGCAACGAGGAAGAAGAATGTTCGGAGCAGAGGGCGAGGGCACCTCTGCGGGCCTGTCGCTGGGTTCAGGGGGCTGGTCTTCATGGGTCAGGCAGGCAGTGCGGAGAGGTCGGTGCGATTGAGAGTTCGATCCGCAACGAACTGTTCAATCGCGTGGGCGATGCCGGAGAGCTTCATGGCGACAACCGCGGCCGCAAATTTCTCAAGCTGGGAGAATACGAGGCGGCCAATGGTGGATCGGAGAATGCGGGATGCTCCGAGATCAAGATGAAGGAGGATCTCCGCGTCGATGCGGGTCTTCCCGTCGCCGGCTAAAAATCGGTACAAGCCTTCTCCGGTAATGTAGGCATCGAAGCCCTCGACGCGGATCGTCCAGGTGATCGAATTGGTGCGTGGGCACCAGGAACTGACCGTGACGAAAGCGATCTCCTGTGCGCCGATCGCCTTGCGGAGGAGCTTGGGAACGTTCGCCTCCACCACCCAGCGGTCGGTCCGGATTACGGTTCCCTGAGAACTCGTCTTGTGAATCGGCTTGATGGATCGAATGTCAGGCATGTAGTCCGTGAGCGATTCGAGATTCGTAAGGGCCAGCGAGAACAGGTCATCCGCGGAGCCGGCGTGGACGACCAGGTCCTTCTGTATTCGCAGTGTCTTTTTGGTTTGCATCTCCAACCTCCTCTTTTGGAGAAACTATAAGCATGGGCGTGCCAAGGGACTGATGCAGCCGTTCGGGATGACTGGGAATTCCACGCAGGCGGCACCACAAATACTCCGTGTTTGTTTCAGGTGAAACATCCGGCAAGGGGGAGGAACCGCTGACGATGAGGTCGGTGATCGCGGGCGGGAGGCTCCGTTGTTTCAGGTGAAACAAACGCGGAGGACTTTTGGTTAGGGTCGCATGGATTTAGGCGTCATAGCAGGGGATTGGGCAGGTACCTTGGCATGGGGTTGCTCTATGGTGTGGTCATGAGTGTGATCGAGTCCGCAAGACGATGTAGAGACCCCATCAACCTTCCACTCATCGTCCCCGAAGCGAAGCGGAGGGGGCGATCAGGCGCGAACGCTCTGACGGGAGCGGCCGGGTCGGCCATCCTGGCCGCTTCCGGCACCGCTACCGCGTCCTGCGGGCGGGAATCGATCCACCAAGAAATAAGGAAGGAAATGAATCGAAGGGAAGCAAACCGCCGCTCGATAGAGCGGCATCCCGAAAGGGAAGGAGGTACAGTCGAATGAATACATCGGTAAGAAAAAGAATTGCAGCGCTCGTCGGCGGATTGTGCTTGACGATCGCCGTGCTGGCCGGAACCGCCGCAGTGGCGCGTGAAGCGGCCGCTGCAGGGACCTCGAACTCGGTGAACATCTCGCCGGAGTTCAACGATATCGTCACGTACACGGACAGCGCGACAAGCCTCACGAAGGGAGTGTTGATCCCGCTTCTTTTCGTGATCGGAATCGCGATGTTCCTGCTCGGGCTGTACATCGCGAAAGGTTCACTGGTGGTGAGAAGCCTCACGGCCTTCCTTCTCGCCGGCTTCGTGGTGGGGCTTGCGAATAAGGCGTTGACTAAGATCAACGGGTTCAACAGCACCGCAGTGGTGGTGACCACCCCCACCAGCAGCCAGCCCTAAGAGCGGCCGGCGATGGCGGTGTCAAGAGCTGTCCTGGAGGTCCTCTTCTCCAGAGGAGAGGACCTCGGGGAGCTCCTGCCGTACGGGTTCCATGATCGTTCGGCCGGGGTGTACATGGGAGTGGACGGCGCGATGGGCGCCATCTTCGAGCTCACACCGTGCGCCTCGGAAAGCGAAACGGAAGAGATCCGGAACGAGGCCGTAGCGAAAGCCGAACGGTTCTTCGCGGATATCCCTTCAGGCGTTGACGCCCAGTTCATCATTGTTTCGAGTGGTCACGTCGATGAGGACGTGGACGCGTACGAAGCCGGAACGGACACGGACAATAAGATCGTGCGGGCCTTGGTGGACAACCGGATGGCGCGGCATCAACGGGCGGTACGCGAAGGGTTCGTCCCGGGTGACCCGATGCGGGCGAGATCCGTGCGGTACTACTTCACGCTGCGTTATGGCAAACGTGAGATTGAGGGTGGCTGGTCACGCGTTCTCGGGATGGTCCGTTCGGGCAGCTACCACAGGGACAAGGTAGATCGCCGGCACGATGAAGTGAAGGAGGTTTTCCAACGCTGGGTGGAGACGGTTCGCCGAGGACTCGACTGGTTGGGCCTCGACCCGCGACCCGTGGGTCCTTCTGCTCTTCTGCGGCTACTCGACATCATCCTGAATCCGAATCTGTCGTATCAGCGTCCGCTTGACGGTCGCACACCCTTCGACCCGGAGTTGCCTTTGCGACATCAGGTTTGCCGGGAGGTGTACGAGGTCGCAGGGGGGCGGATCCTAACGGGTGCGGAACAGGGGACGGAAGGGCGCAAGGTCATCAAGGCATTCTCCCTCACGGGTCTTCCGAGTCAGGTACGGCCGGGGATGATCCAGGATCTGATCGAACGCATCCCCTACGATTTTGTGGCTACGCTGAACTTCAGAGTTGAGGACAGCCTGGATGCCATTCAGGGCCTCGATGTCGCCCGTTTTTTTCTGGGGCGTCACTCGCGGGGTATGCTCGGCCAGGAGAATTTCGGTGCCCGGGCAACGCTGGAGGAGATTGAGGAGGTTTCGACGGAGGTTCATTCCCAGGGGAGGCGCCTGATAAAGTTTGCGCTCCACGTCGTGGCCGTCGGCAAAGCGTCGCAAGAGGCGCGCATTGAGGACGAGGTGGGGCAGGCGTTTCGGAGCCTGATGGGGACTGCGACGGTAGAAAGAATTGTGTGCCTGCCGGTCCTCCTTTCGTCTCTCCCGCTTGGCTTCGACGCGGCGCTCGACACGAGCCTCAGGCGCCTTCGGACCGTGCTGTCAGACCGCTTCGCTTGCCTGACGCCCGTGTGGGGCTGCTGGCGGGGAATGAACAATCGGGTGGCGGCCTATGTCAACCGATTGGGGGAGATGGTTGGCTTTGATTTGTTTGGAGCGGACGGAGCGCCGCACGCGATGATCTTGGGTGGGACGGGGAAGGGGAAAAGCTTTATGATGCAGGACCTCATCCTCCAGACCTTCCGGCACAGGGACAAGCCGTACTTTTTCGTGATCGACATGATGGGCGGATCCTACCGAAAACTGTGCGAGGTTTTGGGGGGGCGATACATCGAGGTGGACCTCAAGAAGCCGGTGCGGATGAACCTTTTCGCCGGCGAATATTCCGAGGACCAGGCTGCGTATTGGACGAATCTGTTGTACCTCATGGTCAAGGACCAAGGGGCCAAGGGTCCCATGTCGCACGAAGTCAGGGCCGTGCTGACCGATGGCGTTAGGTCCGCGTTCGCGGGCAAGGGAGGGGAGGAGGTTTTCCTTTCGGATGTGGCGGACGCTCTCCGATCTCTGGGGGATTTGGGAGCGGGTCTTGCGCTCAGACTACGGCCGTTTCTGAGGGGGGTCGGCGTCTTCGGCGAGATATTTGACGGTCCCTCAACCCTGCCTACGGGGGACCTGCCACGTTTCACCGTGTTTGACCTGACGGGAGCCAAGGAACACAAAGACCTCCACGCACCACTGCTGGGCGCCGTGATCCAACAGATCCAGCGACTGGTTTCGGGGCCGGCTCTGCGCGGGGTGAGAAAGATCATCCCGATGGACGAAGGCTGGGCGGCGCTAAAGGATGATGCGGGCGAGGAGTTCGCGAGGGAGGCGTGGAAAACTTTCCGAAAAATGTACGCGGCGGTTCTGTTCATGACGCAGGACATGGAAGACGTGGCCAAGAGCGCGGCTGGACAAGCGATCATCAACAACTCATCAACCTTTATTATCTTCCAGCACAGAGACGAGGCGTTTTCATCGCTCAAGAGCGGACTTAACCTGTCAGACGCCCGGACCAACTTGGTGCGCTCCCTGCAATGGAAGAAGGGGTATTTCAGCGAAGTGTACGTGAAAACGGCACACGGCGGCCGAACGGTGGATACGGTACTGAGGGTGATTCCGGACGGGTTCAGCTATTGGATGTTCACGATGGACGGAGACGATCTGAAGGTGCTCGATGAAAAGCAGCGGAGCGCGGGAAACCTTTTGGCAGCGATCGAGGCGCTTTCGAAGGAGAAGCCGCATGGAGCGAAGGCGGCCTAAATTGAGAAACCTTCGTTACGTGGTGGCGGGTGTGGCGGCAAGCGCGTGCCTGCTGTGGGACCTTTCGTCGGCCAGTGCCTCGGAGAGCCCAACCGGAGTAGCCGGGGACCTGGTGAATCTTTGTTACTCGTTCCTCAACCCCACGTGTCTTGGGTACGGCCTTGAAGTCAAACCGGTTGTGTGCCCGGCAACAAATGCGGCGGTCAGCTACTACACGCCGCGGTTCATTGTCGAAATCGTCAACAAGCCGGGTGAAGTGCTCTTGGGTGAACCCTTCAGCTACTTGGTCGAGAGGGCGCTGGAGGAGGTGCAAGCCGGGTGGAAAACGATGGGCATGGGTGTGATCGGGGGGGCGCTGGGAGCCTTGAGCGGAAGAAGCGCCGAAATGGCGGCGCTGGGGGCGGGGACGGGTGCGCTCCTGGGGGAGCTCGGACTCGAACGCCTGGGCTCGGGTGAAAGCAAGTACGAGAACGGATCGTTTCAATTCAGGCGCGAAGCCCACGTGTACGAGCTGGACTGGGATCCCTACTCAATGCTGGAACTGGACCAGAACTGCGAGCCGAGAATGATTCCAGATTATCCGTTGATCTATCCGGTTTATCTCTCAGAACTGGACTTCTGGCACTGGTCGACCGGATTGGGAGATTTTGTCGCAACCGATGAGTTGGCCTTCAAGGGAAAGACGCTTGCGACAGGGGTTCCGCGGGCCTTGTTGGGGTTCAAGACGCTCGGTCCGTACGGACCGGCGTACCCGACCTACGGTGAGGTCGAAGATCCAGGGAACGAAGCGCAGGGCGCGCTTGTACTCGCGCTGCGGGCGGTCCAACGAAGTCACGACCTGGGTCTACCCGGGCTGAGCATGGGAGACGTGAGAAGAGTTCTTCTTTCCGACGCAGGTAAGCTTGGCGCCGGTACGTGCGTGGACCCGAACATGGACATGAAGGACATGCCGGCGCACATGTTTGACTTCTCCAAAAGTTCCGCTCTCAACATGAATGGCTGGGTCCTCTACGTCTACGAAAAGCGCACACACTGCGTGGACAAGGCTACCTGGCGGTGCGGAGTGGGGGTTGCAGCCCGGGCCATAGGGGCCGTAACGGGACCGAAGGGATACTTGCTTGTGGAAGGTGGGGCGAGGTGGCTCAAGAGCGCGGAAGTGAGCATGCGCGTGAAGGAGTTTTCGGAGAAGGTCATCGAGACGTATCGGGAATACAGGAAGTACATCAAGACCCTCCTCAAGCTGGCGGGCGTGGTGATCAGCGCGTACACGATCTATCGATCGGTGGATGAAATCAGGCAGATGTCGAAAACGGCGGGAGATGAGAAGGCGGCCCGCGAGGCAACGGGGAAGGACGGTGTGGAGACGGTGTCGAGGGCCAACCGGGTCCGATCACAGTCCGAGCGCTGCGCAGGCCTCGCCGCGGGAGACCGGGAGAGCTGTCTAAAATCCGAAATGCGCAAGGAGGAGTGTCAAGAGAATACGGAGTGTAACTCTGTGAGCAGGGAGCAGGATGCCAGGATTAAGGGGGCGGCCACGGCGCATTCGCGCCACCTGGGCGGCGGCAGATATGAAATCAGCGACGGGACGCAGACCACGATCATCCAACTGCCCGTCGCGCCGGAGGCGACGCAAGGCCCCGATGATTCTTCCTCTCGTCGTCCCCGGAGCGGAGCGGAGGGGAATGACAAATGAGCGTCGTCGGGGTGGTGCAGGATCACTGGCGCGTTTTCCACTCAAGTGTATTGGGTCAGGGCGGATGGATTCCTGTCGCGCACTCGGGCGGGCTGCTGTGGCTCAGTCTCTCGCCCGGTCTGGGCTTCCTGATGCTGTGCCTTGGCGCCGCCAGCCGCGCGCGCGGCCGGCGGGGAACGGGGTTATGGGTGAACCTGGCGTTGAACCATCTGGTGCTGGGAGTTTCGTACTGGGCGCTTGTGGGTCTCAGGATCCACGGCGCACTGATGGAGTCCGCCGGATTTGGGGGAGAGATGGTGGCTCTGGAAGTCCTGCTCCTGAGCGGACTGGTCGGAGTTCATTACTACTACCGGCAAGCGGGTCGACCGAACGCTACGGTGGTTGAGGAGTGGGAGGCCGGGATGGGTCTGACGACGCAAGGCCCCCATGATTCTTCATCTCGCGACGCGAAGATCCCATGTCGATTCCTGTCGTCGTCCCGGTGCCAATCCCCATCGCTTCCAATCACCGTCCCCGGAGGGGGGCCGAAGCGGAGCGAAGGGGATCGTCCGTGGAGCGGAGCGGAGGGGACGAAGGCGCAAGCCCCCGTGCGCTTCTGGGTGAGGTGCGTCTGTTGGGTGTACTTGGTCCTTCCGGCGGTGCTGTATCTCGCAGTCCGCGCGAGGCGGGGTTGGGGTGCTGGGCGGGGCGGCGATGCTGAGATCCCACGATCCTTCCACTCACGACGCCAAGACCCCATGGCGAATCCGCCCGTCGCCCCAGAAGCGGAGCGAATGGGGTCGTCCCTGGAGCGGAGCGGAGGGGGCGGCGGCGCGGATGATTTGCGGTTGACGCCTGAAGAGCGGGGATACGATGTGGCTTGATCTCCTTGCGTTTTATAAGAGGTGGATCCGCGTCTTCTCGGAGGCTATTCCTTGGGCGCTAACAAAGGGAGACTGGAAGGACGTTCTACATGTCATGGCGTTGAGCGTGTGTTCGGTGGGATTTGTGGTGGGTGTTCGCCTTCTTCGAAAGTCTTGTTCGAATGGCGACGGTGCCACGATGGCAGACCGTACCCGGAGGTCCATGGATGGACCGGGAGGGTGCGGGCGGCGGAGGGCCGTCCATCGTTTCTCGTACCCGCTCGCGCAGTGCCTCATCAGTACAGGTCTGGTGTACTGGGTATTTCTCTGGTTCGGATGGGGAGGGATCTTCATGGGCTACCCATCCATTTTCGCCGGGGTAATGATCGTGTACGCGGGTACGGCGCTGCTGCATCCAAGACTTCACTACCTGCTGATTGGCCAAAAGCTCATGGATGAATTTGCCATAACCGTGCTCTACCCGTGGTATCGGGCCACGGGCAGACCGGTCCTAACGGATCCCGGATTCGCCGTCCGGTTTGTGTCTATGGCAATTCCGCTGTCGCGCGCCGCGAGGTATGTCGTGGGGGAAATACTCAGGGATCGGAAGGCGGATTCCGGAGAAAACGCGTTTGCGTTTTGTCGACGCCTCTACAAGGAAAGCCTCGACCCATCGCGTCGGGGCGTCCTGAAGCGGCACCGGACGCCGGCAGGGTCGCCCCCTCCGCTCCGCTTCGGGGACGATGAGTGGAAGGATCATGGGATCTCAGCATCGCCGGCTGGGAGTCATTCGCCCACGTCACCCTCCGCCGCCCTCCATGGCGCTCCGGGTACGGTCGGCCATCCTGGCACCGCAGTCGCGGTCCACGATGAAAAGACAATGGAAATTGATAGACAGCGCGAGGTCAGGGGTGAGGGGCCGCAGAGGGCGGCTTCCGTAGGGTCCACCCTTGAAAAGGCGTCGAGGCCGGAGGGGACCGCGAGTGAATCGGAGCGCGCACCTCGGCGTACCAGTGAACCTGCCCGCCGGCAGGACGCCGAAGGGGTGCCGGACCTTCCTTCGCCCGCCGTAGCGGGCTTCGCGAAGGCGGGAGCGGCCAGGATGGCCGACCCGGCCCGAAGCGGAGCGGAAGGGGCGAAAACAGCGGGCGATGGGGAGATCAGGGGTCCGCTGAAAGAGTTGGAACTGGAACTCGGGGCGAAGGAACCGTGGGTGGGCACGACTCTGCGGTATCTGACGGAAGAGCGCGTGCCTTTCCCGATGAGTGGTGAGGAGCGCGTTGAGGATCTGTTCCGGAGATCCCAGTGCCTCACGTGGAGCATTGCACGCCAGATCGGGAACGTTTCCGAGAGCGGCCGGTATGCCTCCATCACGCAAAGGATCATGTCTCGGCACAAGGGGGCGCGCATCATTACGATCCCCCCCGAGGGTCCGGGGCGGCCACTGGAGGTTCTATTGGGGGTGGGCGCAAAGTCGGTTGATGATCCGGAATTCGTTCATTGGCTGGGAACGGGATTCCTGATGGCCGCGGTAATCCGTGAGGCGAGCGTAGCCGGAGGGTGGCGTGTGGTCATGCTGTGCCGGGAGAGGACCGTTACGCCGGCGTTGGATGAAAATGATCGGGGGACGGAGACGCACGGGCAGTTAAAGAATAAATTCGAGCAGTACAGGGAAGTGCTCCGCTGGGTTCCCGGAGCGACATTGGTGTGGGTCACGAACAGTGAGGCGCGGGCGCTGGGGATCCTCGAGGACGCCGCGGCGGTTCTTCCGCCGGAAATGGTTTCCCGAGTATTGGTACGGGCCATGGTCGGGAGGGAGTCGGTTCTGCGTCTTGGCGGAAACGCGGCTCCGGTTGTGCTCGGGCACCTGTCGGTTCGGATGCCCACCGGTGAGACAAGGCGGGAGATTCATCTGCTCCATGACAGACGAGCTGGGGAACGTGGGCCGGGCGGCGACAGTGTTAGACCTTTGGTGGCTCTACCCACGGCGAAAGGAGACAGGGTTGTCATGGAGAAGAGCCAACCCCCGAGTCCCACAAACACAAACGGAGAGAGTGTCGACGTTGTGGCGTACGTGACTGGCAAGGATGGAGAGAAATCGGCGGGCCAACTCCCACTGCAAGAAACGGGTGGCAGCACGGAGCGGCCGCGGGCTGCGTTGCACCCAGGCTACATGGAGCACCCTTGCGAAGTGGGTAGGCTGGTTTTCCCGGGTTACGTGCGGTTGGACGCCGCTGAAGGGACGGGAGTTCGTGCATAGGAAGCTAGGGACGACAAGGAGCTTCCCATATCCGTTGATGCAAGTGTTTCAAAGGATCGGTAAGAAGTACACGCTCCAGGATGTGCGACTGTTTTTCGCCCATCCGGATCTGGTCGTGGAATCACTGCGGAGTGAGACATGTGAAAGCTTGGGAGGGGTTCCGCTGGAGCTGACCGGGCTGGAGGACTATCTCCTGTTGTGTTCAGTTCGTTTCATCGGAGGAACCCGGAGGGGAAAGCGATGAAGAAGGACAAGGATGCCGAATTCGATGTGATCTTGTGGATAGTCGTGGCCATCCTGGCCGGGGCCTACATGCTCCACTTGGCGGGGGGCCGCGTCCCGGGTCTGGAGGAGACGTTTGCCGAGGCGGACGGCAGTTTCGACGAGGCCCTCGATCTTTCGAGTGGAACCGCCCGCCTGCTGTCGGATCACGGCTGGTTTCCGGATCGATACATTGACGCTTCTTGGCCGATCCGTCGTGTGATCCTGGCGGCGCACAAGAACGGAAGCCTCCCGGCGAAGATCAAGGTCCGATGTTTGGTTCATCTCTGGAGGCTTGCGGTTGGGGGGTTGTTCGTCGTGTTTGGCTGGCTCGTCTGGTGGGCTGTGTTTTCGGCCAAGCGAGACAAAGTATCTGAGATGGCAGGAAAAAATGTCGGAGAAATCGAAGCTGGATACCACATTTCAATGCGGCCGTGGGTCGCGTACCCGGTGCTTCGATTGACAACCAGAGGCCGACGACTGACTGGATGCGTTGTAGATACCGTCCGCACCCCGGAGATTGTGGAGTTGTGCCTTGAGATGGGGCTCCTCTATGCGAGTTACCCGGGTGAACGATTGACGTTCGGTGCAGGGCGTGACGGGGGGCGGCTTTTGGATGCGGTCGTAGAGATGTTGGAACACTTCCGCAGACGGAAGTGGCCGGCGAGTCTGCGACGGGACCGTCGCGCGCGGGATCTTGCGTTCGCGGGGGTCATGGGCGCTCCTCTGGGGAAGCTGGACTCCGACCAACGAGGGGAGGGAACCCACCACTTTCTTGGCCCCTATCATGAGCACAAGAGCAGGATGCTTATCGCCGGACTGAAGACCTTCCAGGCGCTCCCGCAGGATGACAGACAGCGGCTTCTGTTGTGGGTTGGGACCCATCATAGCGACTCTTTACCGGATGAGTGCAGGGGGGAGAGAGACATCGCGCGGTTCATCTGTCACGCGGAGAGCGACGTGGTGGCAGAGCGAGCCAGTGAGGTCCACGACCTCGTAGAGGGGACGACGGCCGAAGAGGCCGGTAGGCGAAGGGAGCAGGCGCGACGCAGGGACCCCATAACGATTCCTTCCGTCGTCCCCGGAGCGGAGCGCAGGGGGCATGGACTTTAGCGGGTCAAGCAGTTGGAAGCGCGATGGGGCCGAACGCACGCGTCACCTCGGCCTTGATCCGAGCGGGTGGCTGTTTGTGGCGCTCGTTCCGGTCACCTTCATAGTCGTGGATCCGAGCCAAGTCCCGACAGCGGCGTACGCGCTGCTGCTGGCCGTTGGCTCTATTGCCGTTTGGCGACGCCGCAGCAAGCAGCGAGAAGGAGGTTCCAATGTTTAGGTGGTTCGGACGGGGTGAAGACCGTCGGAGGCCGACGACGGGTGGCCGAAGGCTTGGAGGCTTTCCAAGGGTGTTTCAAACCGGACGAAGTGTGGAGAGTGGGAAGCCGGTCTGGATCTGGAACGATGGGGTGGAGCACGTGATAATCGTCGGCATCAGCGGGGCGGGGAAGACGACGTTTCTCAAGTACCTGGCGAATTGCATCATCTCCGGGGGCGGGGGGTATCTCCATGTGACAGGTAAGCCGACAGATGAGGTCCTGAAAACGCTGCACTGGATGGCGGTTCACGCGGGGCGGGGAGACCAGTTCTATCTGCTGGACATCAACCGGATCGGGCGCGACGGGCCCGCAGTGCCACGATGGCAGACGACGCCGGGATCGGATGGCCATTCCAATCGTCGTCCCTGGAGCGGAGCGGAAGGGACCGTACCCGGAGGTCCATGGATGGACCGGGAGGGTGCGGACCGAGAGGCTGCGGGGGTATATGGTCGGGCGCTTCGAACCCATCGGTGGGATCCGTTGTTCGGTTTGACGGCCCCGGAACAGGTTCAAGTGGTTCTGAGCGTGCTGGACCCCGAATATTTCCGGGGCGACAAGATCTACTACTCGGAAATGGCCACGAGTTTCCTGCATCCGCTGATGCAAGCGCTGCGAAGCACGGGCGTGAGGTACACCCTCAAGGATGTAAGGGCTTTCTTTGCGTATCCGGAACTGGCCGTACGGTATCTCCGGAGTGGAACGTATCGCCGCTCGCAAGGGATTCCGGAAGAGGTGAAACTCTTGGAGGACGAGCTGCTCCGATACCAGATGTCAAAAAGCAACACGGACAAGTTGGCCATGATGCTGTCGCAGATGGACGCGAACCTCCGGTTTTTTACCAGCCCTCCGTACGATGAAGTCTTCTGCCCGGCTGTCCCGGACTTTGAGATGATGGATTGCATCCGAGGGAATGCCGTGGTGGCCGTGTGTCTGGCGCCCATGGGGCGGGAGGATATCGCACGGAGGTTCGGGCGACTTTTCGTGGCAAACCTGAAGGCTTCCATCGGGCGGATTCTGATGAATCTCTCGTACCAGAAGCCCGACCCTATCTTCACGGTAGCTCTGGATGAGTTCGGCGCGTTTGCTTCTCCGCAGATGGCGGTGTTATTCGAGCAATGCCGGGAGGCGCGGGTTCGACTCATTCCCGCGTTGCAGACAATCGAGACATTGGAGGACCCGAGCCTGGGGTTGAATCCTTCTTTTCGGAAAAGGGTCTTCGAAAACTGCGCCGTCAAGATGTTTTTTACTCTCGGGGCGGACAGCGCGGATATCGCTCAAGGTTACTTTGGACAGACGCGCAAAACATATCGGTCGGTGAGCCGGTCGGACCAACGCGGGCTTTCGATGGCCGCGCATGGGCTTTCCCACCTGGGTCGGAGTTTGGGCAAGGGCTGGCAGGAGGGATACCAGGAGCGGGAGGCGTGGACGGTTCCGGCTCGCGAATTCATAGGGCTCAGGAAGTGGGAGGCGATTGTGGACGAGGGAGACTCAGTGCCGCGCCGGGCGGATTTGATGCGCCTGTTTGACTGCCCGGAGGGACATGAGATGAGATTGCTGTCCCATCAGGGGCACTTTGTGGGGCGGCTGCCACAGAAAGAAGGGAGGCCCGTGGGTCCGGGATCGGTCAGCATGCTGAACATGTGGGAGTCCTGCGTGAAGCAAGTCAGGCTGCAATGCTAAACGGCTCGTGTTCGAAAGGCGGTGCCCGGACGGCGGACCGTACCCGGAGCGCCAAGGATGGCGCGAGAGGGTGCACCCTGACGTGAGTATGCTGTGGGGTGTGGTCTTGGCTGCGATCGTCGCTCTTGACTCGACGCAAGGACCGGATGATTCTTCATCTCGCGGCGTAAAGGCCGAACGGCCGTTCCGCTCGCCGCCCTTGGAGCGAAGCGCAGAGGGTCGTCCGTGGCTCGTGCTACGCAGCGAGGCGCCGCTTCGCAGAGTAGCAAGCGGAGCGGAGGGGACGGAGTGCCAGGATCCTTTCACACCAGCAGCGGTCGAGTTCGGTCTGTCGCCGAAGTTGCTGTACGCGATTGCAAAGGTGGAAAGTGGCGCGCGGCGAAACGCTCTAAACGTGAGAGGCAAAGGTTATCAGGGGCTGTTGCCTTCCGAAGCGGCCGGTAAGGCGCAGGTTGCCTGGCGTAGGGGGGAATCGTTTGACCTGTGCGTCATGCAGATCAATTCGCAGCATCTGGGGAAGGAGCTGGCGCGGGGAGAAGCTGTACACCTGTTGGACGCTGGCGATTGTGTTCGGCGTGGAGCACGCATACTTGCAGAGAACTATCTCCGGACCAAGGACATCTTACGGGCAATTGCGTTGTACCACAGCCCGAATCGGGCGCGGGGCGATGCTTATGCGTTGAAGGTAATGCGTGCATGGCGGGCCATTGGGAGTGAAAGGCTTTGCGTCGAGGCGGTTGAGCCTTGGGATGGTGTTGGCAAGGTCGAAGCCCAGTCAAATAGGGTGAGTGAACCGCGCAAGAACAACCGCCAAGCGCGCCTTGTTGGTCGGGCTTCCTTCAGGTAGCGAAACCCCGTTCTTCACCGTCAGAGTTCCCATAGTCCAGCGTGTGTTGGTCGAGCTTGCGCCAGAAGGCCATCACGCTGCGTGAGGGTTCGGTCAAATTCTTTGCATGGCGACGACTTGCCCCTTATCCCGAAGGCATGCTGGAGAGAATTCCGAAGTGGGCACTGGCATCGCGCAGCAAGTCTGATGTCAATCACGTCCCCAAGACCGACGTACCAGACCAGAGTTGAAATCAGGCAACAATGCCCCTGGCCAATGAGGAGCCGGTGAGGAACCTATCTTGAGGGCGTTCGTTTTTCCGCCTGAAGCTTTTCCTTAACCCAGCGGTTTATCAGGAAAGTGGAGGACATGCCCCGCCTTCTTGCGAGCTGCTGCACTTGCCGAGAGAGCCTTTCATCGAGGGCGCAATATGTCGTCTCCGACTGGATGTCCACGTCGATAGAAACGGGTTTCGTATTCGGCCAATAGTCGGACAGGTCGTGCGTATCCCAGAACTCCCCGATCTCCCGATAGGACTTGGCTCCCGATAGGGAACTCCTGCCTCTCCTAGATCTCATTTCTCCTCCGTTCGGACCGACTCATGTCTCTTGCGGATAGTATGAGGGCTTGGTGGTTTTTCTTCAACACGAAGAACGCAATCAAGTATCGTCCGGAACGTGTGCGTCCCATGGCCTCGTACACATTCTCACCCTTGCGGTACCCCTTTTCAACGAAGCGGAATGAGGGAAGATTTGACAGGAGTTCCCGTACTTCACTTTTCTCTACGTGGTGTTTCGTGGCCAACTTGTGGACGATATCGTCGAGCCAGATAAGTCCATCGATTCTCAACCGTCCGCGGGCCACGGATTACGGCAGGTTCGTAACGGGGACGGGGGTGAGGCGGTTGACGGTGGTGCCGTCGCCGAGCTGGCCGAAATCGCCGCGTCCCCAGCATTTGACCGCGCCGTCGGAAAGAAGGGAACAGGTGTGAGAGGCTCCCCCCGCGACGGCCACACCGCCCGAAAGGGAAGACACGGCGATGGGAGTCAGGCGATTAGCGGTCGTCCCGTCCCCAAGCTGACCGTAGCCATTGTTCCCCCAGCATTTCACCGTGCCGTCGGAAAGAAGGGAACAGGTGTGAGAGGCGCCCCCCGCGACGGCGACAGTTCCCGACAGGCTGCTCACGGCCACGGGGGTCGATTTGTCCGCCGCCGTCCCATCCCCGATCTGACCGGTGTTATTCTGCCCCCAGCATTTCACCGTGCCGTCGGATAGAAGGGAACAGGTGTGATCGTAGCTCCCCGCCACGGCCACAGTTCCCGACAGGTTGCTCACGGCCACGGGGTTCGATTTGTCCGCCGTCGTCCCATCCCCAAGCTGACCGAAGAGATTGTACCCCCAGCACTTCACCGTGCCGTCGGAAAGAAGGGAACAGGTGTGGGAGGTGCCCCCCGCCACGGCCACAGTTCCCGACAGGCTGCTCACGGCCACGGGGTTCGATTTGTTCACCGTCGTCCCGTCCCCAAGCTGACCGAAGAGATTGTACCCCCAGCACTTCACCGTGCCGTCGGAAAGAAGGGAACAGGTGTGAAGCCCGCCCCCCACGATGGCCACACCGCCCGACAGGCTGCTCACGGCCACGGGGGTCGACTTGTCGGCGGTCGTCCCGTCCCCGAGTTGGCCAAAATTGTTGGCACCTCCGCCGCCCCAGCATTTCACCGTGCCGTCGGAAAGAAGCGAACAGGTGTGATTCTGGCCCCCGGACACGGCGACACCGCCCGTGAGATTGCTCACGGCCACGGGGGTCGTCTTTTGCGCCCCCGTCCCGTCCCCAAGCTGACCGTAGAGATTGTATCCCCAGCATTTCATCGTGCCGTCGGAAAGAAGGGAACAGGTGTGATTGCCGAGGTGGGCGGTGAGTCCTTCGCGCCACGGCCGGGCAGGGGCGCCGGAGGCAGTGCCTTCGTGGAGGCGCGGAAGTTTCACGCCCATCGGGCTGGCGGGCATGGAGACGGTAACGCGAGTCGATTTGTCTACCGTCGTCCCGTCCCCAAGCTCACCGTAGAGATTGTTCCCCCAGCATTTCACCGTCCCATCCGAGGCGAGGGCGCAGGTGTGGGAGTTCCCTCCCGCCACGGCAACCGCGCCCGAAAGGGCGGAAACGACGACCGGAGTCGTCTTGTTCGCCGTCGTCCCGTCCCCAAGCTGACCATTGAGATTGTATCCCCAGCATTTCACCTTCCCATCCGAGGCGAGGGCGCAGGTGTGGTAGATCCCTCCCGCCATGGCGACCGCGCCGGAAAGGGTGGAAACGGCCACCGGAGTCGTCTTGTCCGCCGTCGTCCCATCCCCAAGCCCGCCATACAAATTGCGGCCCCAGCATTTCACCGTTCCATCCGAGGCGAGGGCGCAGGCGTGATAGTACCCTCCCGCCACGGCGACCGCGCCGGAAAGGGAGGTGACGGTCACGGGGGTCGATTTATTGACCGTCGTCCCGTCCCCAAGCTGACCAGAGCCATTGTCACCCCAGCATTTCACCGTGCCGTCGGAAAGAAGGGAACAGGTGTGCCAGTTGCCCCCCGCGACGGCGACAGCCCCGCTCAGCGCGGACACGGCGATCGGGGTCGATTTGCCCACCGTCGTCCCGTCCCCTAGCCGACCGCTGCCATTGTACCCCCAGCATTTCACCGTGCCGTCGGATAGGAGGGAACAGGTGTGAATATTACCCCCCGCGACGGCGACAGCCCCGCTCAGCGTGGACACAGCGATGGGCGTCGTCTTATTCACCGTCGTCCCGTCCCCAAGCTGACCCTCGTTATTGTCCCCCCAGCACTTCACTTTGCCGTCGGAATGAAGGGAGCAGGTGTGATTGTAGCCCCCCGCAACGGCTACAGCCGCGCTCAGCGCGGACACAGCGACGGGGGTCGATTTATTGACCGTCGTCCCATCCCCAAGCTGACCACTGGAATTGTATCCCCAGCATTTCACCGCTCCACCGGAGGCGAGGACGCACGTGTGGTAGCCGAAGTGGGTCGTGACGACCTGCGCAATGCCGATGGTGGACCACGTGAGGGCGGATTTTTCGACGGTGTTGGATTCGACGTTGAGGGCTTCATCGCGGGCGCGGACGCGGTAGTAGACTTTGGTTCCCTGCGTGAGCGAGCCGTCGTTGTACGTCGTCGCACCGGCCGAGGTTGTGAACGTCACGCTCCAGGTGGTGGTGCAGTAGTTGGGCGTGGTGGCGCGACAGATTTGGTACACGATCGCGCCGGAAGCGCTCACGGTGTCCGACGCCGCGCTCCATGCGAGATCAACGTTCGTTGCCGACGTTGCCGTGGCGGAGGTCAGCCCGCCGAACGTCGGCGGCGTGTTGTCGAATGTGAACGCGTTCCCCGCGCCGGGCGTTTCGATGTTCGTCACGTTGTCGCTCGCCCGGGACTTGATCGTGTATGCGCTTCCACTGACCCACGTTGGAAGTGTGAAGGAAGAATTCCATGAGGTGGTCCCCGACGTGGCAAGCCACACAAGCCCCGCCTGCCATGCGGAAGTTCCATCCCAGTAGAAGCTGTCGGAATTCCTCTGAACGGAAAGCTGCACGGTGTTGATTCCGCTTCCGGCGCCATCCGCAGCCGTACCGGAAATGAGGGCCAGCGAACTTAGCTTCGCGTTGTTGGCGGGCGTTGTGATCGCGGACGACGGCGCCGCCGTATCCGGTTTGAAGCCGTCCGAGAACGCCCACGCGCCGAAATTGTTGACATTGTCCTTACCACGAACGCAGTGGTAGTAGGTCGTTCCATTCGTCAGCGCGAGTCCGGTGCGATTGATGTTCGTGGCCACCAGTTGCGTGGTGCCGGCCATGTCTCCGGTGCATGCGGTGGAACTGCTGATGTTCTGTTCATAGCCCGCCACTCCGCTACCGGCATCGCTGAATCCCGCCCAATTCGAGTCCGTTGCATTCGTAGCCGACTGAAAATCGACATCCGCCCCCGTGCCGTCGTTCACCGTTCCCGCGGTGGGGCCCGCGGTATCCAATGTGATCGTATCGGAGACCGGCGAGCTGGGGTTTCCCGCGGCATCCGCGAACGTGGCATAGACCGTTTTGGTTCCATCGCCCGCCGCCAGGGTCCAAGCCTTCGAGGTGGAATAGGTTTCGAAGGACGAATAGGACGAATTGTCGTTCGAGAAGGACATGGACGTCGCTCCCGTAGCCGAGAGGGTGAGCGTGACGGAGGTGGTGCCGGCGTAGGCCGCACCGGCGTTGATCGAGTTCGTGCCGCCCGTGGGGGGGGTCTTGTCATTGGTTTTTGAGGTCACCGGGCTCTGATTCCCGGCCGCATCGCGGGCCACGATGTGGATCAGATCCGACGCATCCGACTGATTGTCTCCAATACTGAAGGCGGTGAACGAGCCAGCGCCCGCGGCGGTGGACTGACCGATGAGCGCGGTGAGAAGGCCGTCCGAGAACACTTTGACGGTGCTGCCGCTTTCGACCGCGCCTGCGGAACCGGAAAGCTGGTCTGCCGTGCCCGGCAGATTCATGGTAACTGTGAGCTTCGTAGGGTCCGGCGCGGTGGGGGCTGTGGTGTCGGGAGGCGTACAAACAGCTCCCTCGTCCGTGAGGCCGTCGCAATCGTTGTCTTTTGAGTCGCAGATTTCTGTTGCGGGAGATCCGGCAACGGCATCGCAGACCGTGCCGGCTCCGTCCGTTTTGCACACGTTCGTCCCCGCCCTCCCACATTCCCCGACACCCGCCGAGCACACCTGCCCTTTGTTCGTGAAGTCCTCGTCCGTTTTCGCGTCGCAGTCGTTGTCGGCGCCGTCGCAGGACTCGACGCCGGGCGACACCGTGGACGCGCAGGTAAGCGCTCCGGATACGCATACTTGTTTGCCGGGCGCGCAGACGCCGGGTTGGGAGGAGGTACAGGAAGCGGAGGGGAGGTCTTCGTCTGTTTTGCCGTCGCAATCGTTGTCCTTGCCGTCGCAAACCTCGGCGGCGGGGACTGAGGGGAGAGCGGAGCAGCGGGTGCCCAAGCCATCGGGCTTGCAGATAACCGTTCCGCTGGCCTGGCAGGCACCCACGCCAGCGGTGCAAGGTTGGCCGAGGGAGGCCCCCCCACCCACACCCTCCCCCGCCAAGGGGGAGGGGGCAATTATGAAGTCCTCGTCGATGAGCTGATCGCAGTCGTTGTCTTTGCCGTCGCAGATTTCGGCGGAAGGGGCGCACGCGGGCAGGACGGTGAAAGTGACGGTCGCGGGCGTGGAATCTTTGTTGCCCAGCGCGTCGCTCGCGGCTACGTTCAATGTGTAGGACCCGTCCTTCGACAATCCGCCTGAGGCGGACAGGACGAATGGGGTGGAGCACGGTTTGGGCTCGAACGATTCGGGGCCTGTGAGGGAGCAACGGAATGTGCATGACGCCTCGTTGCACGCGAACGCGAAGGTGTACGGGTCGTTCGACGTGCGACGTTCGACGTTCGACGACACCACCGTCTCCGGTGGTGTGAGGTCCATTTCCTTGATCTCGATCTTGACCGCTGCCGGCGGCGTGACGCCCGCGGCCTTGAAGTCTTCCTTCACCTTCGTTTCCAGCTTCGTCGCGAGCGACTGGAAGGCCGCTTGCGCCTGCTCCTGCGTCGGCTTGGCCTGGGACGTTGCATCGGAAGCAATCTGAACGGCCTGGTCGAGCGTGATCTTCTTGGCTCCCTCAAGGGCCGGCGTGGCCAGAACCGTGGCCACTTCCACCAAGGTGGAGACTCCATTCCCATCCAGATCGGGAAGATCCACGTCGTTGAGGGCGATGGAGGTCTCCTCGATTTGGATCTCGAAGGAGACCGAGCCTGAAGGCTCGGCTACGGAACCTGCGGAAGGTTGACCTGCGGAGCCTGAAGGCTCCGCTACGGGAGGAGGAACCTTCATCTTCACGGTCGTCCTGACCTCGACGAGCGGGACATCCTGGTGCCGGCCGGGACGGACCCGCGTGCGGAAGGTGTTCTCGCCATCACGGGCGGCTTTCTTGGGTAGAAAGAAAGTGACCTCAAACGCAAAGGCAAGCTCGCCCTCTTCTGCCTGGCGACGCGCCGCCCCCCTGACACCGCCCCTCACGCCTCCGCGGACACCGGATGCCTCCGCCGCCCGGATGCCTCCTTGAACATCACCGCGCACTCCGCCCCGGATGCCCCCGCGGATCCCCTCGGCCACCAACTCGTCGTTGACCAGGATGTCCGCCACCACCTCATCCTGCTCGGCCACACCGTTCAGGGCCGCAGCGACCTCGGTGGAAAGAGGCACGGAAACCGCCATCGGAACGGCGTCCTCAACAGCCGCATCAAGCGTGGCAGATTGCTCGGTTTTTCTCAGGCAAGACGATAGGATTGCTGACACAACAAGGAAACAAATCCCCCGTGCGAACAGGCGGTCCCTTCGCTCTGGTCTTCCCGCCCTCCCGTGCATTCCGTCTACTCTACGCCTGCCGGCCCATAGGTCAAGCATGCCAGCCAGGACGGTGCGGTACTCGGCTCCAGAGCCGAGCCACGAAGGTGAGGCATACTTGGCCGAGTGCCCCGGGGGCCGATTCCATGTGGGTTGGGGCCGAACAAACCGGTCATGCAGAATGGGGGCGCAACCGTGGCTCAAAGAAAGATCACCTATGGGAATGATATGGCGGATGGTGATGCGACGTCCTTTGACGATCACGCGGTCCACCAGGAGGCGCAGGATGTTCACCTTTTGCTCGAAGCTCGGATTCTGAAGAGCCTTGACAACTTCCTCGCACAAGCCTTTCACGCCTTCGATCAAGTGTAGCTGTTTCCGTTCCTCTTGGCGACGCGCTTCGAGCTCGGCGAGACGGGTTCGCAGGTGCGTCTTCTGATGGGCGATCCGCTCTTTTCTTTCTTTGAGCCGGTCCATCTCGATCTGGCCGCTCTGGTACGCATCGAGCAGTCTCTCCTCCTCCTTCTCCAGCATCCGGAGCCGGATGTCGATGCGATTGTGTTCGCGCTCTTCGACCGTCTGGTGCATGGGGTCCGGGAGGCCCTGGGCCGCGTACTGAAGGATGAGATCCGGTCGGCTCAGGATCTTTTGGAGGGACTGCCACACGATCCGCTCGACGGGATCGGCCGGCACCCCGGGGGCCTTGCATCGATCGGGACGGTCCAGGGGATACCTCGCCGGGCAGAGGTAGAGATGCTGATCTCCGGTGCTGGGGTGGCCCACCAAGCGGCGCCCACACCCACCACAGATGAGCAGGCTCTTGAGGAGATAGGCGTGCTGGGTGTTGTGCCGCCGGGAGAACCGAGAATGCTTGTCGAGTCGCTCCTGCGCCTCCTGCCAGGTCTTCTCGTCCACGATCGCCGGACAGGGCACCGCGATCCACTCTTCCTTCGGGCGATGCGTTCGGCCCCGTTTGAGACCCGGCCGGATGTCCTTCCATCCCTGCCGGCCGATCGGATGCACTCGGTCCGAGAACGTCTCGCGGTTGGCATACCGCCGCCCCTTGTAGCACTCCTTCCGAAGCACGGTGGAAACATACCCCGACGACCAGTACCCCGGACCTTTGCGCATGGGCATGCGGCGTTCATTGAGGCGCCGGGCGATCTCGCGGGTGTTCAAATCCTGTTCCACCAACCCCGTGTACATCAACCGCACGGCTTCGGCTTCCGCCTCATGGATCTTGATCGCCCCGCCGATGCCGTCGTCGCTTTTTCGGATAAAGGCGTACCCAAAGGGGGCCCGACCGCCCGTGATCCGACCCTGCTTGGCCGCCAAGATGAGGGTACGTTCATACTGTGCGAACACCCCTTGCATCTGGAGAAGCATCTGGTCCTCCGGCCGGTCCGAGTACCGATGGTTCAGGAAAACCACTTCAACTCCGGCCTTCTTGAACTCATCCAAGAGGACCATCTGGACCACGAAGTCGCGGGCCAACCGGTCCGGCTGATAGACGTAGAGGAGTTCCATCCTCCCCTCGTGGATGTCGTCGCGAAGCCGCTCCAAGGCCGGGCGGTGGAGCACCGTTCCGCTCTGGTTCACATCCACATACTCGCGTTCGGACTCCACCTCGTTGCCATCGGCCTTCGCCCGCTCCCGCAGGGCATCGACCTGACTCTCAATCGTGTGACTCTCGTCCTCCGGACGAGGCGAAATCCGGGCGTACAAGGCGCTAATCTTCATCGTATCCTCCTGAGGCTTTGAGCAGGGGTTCCGTCTCGACGCATCTTCCCGTCATCGACGGATCGTTCGTTTTCCTCCGGTTCATCCCAGGAGGGGAGCGCAAAATCCGATAGGCCCGCCTCAAATACGCCTCCGCCTCGCGGTGCCGGATCTCTTCCCATTCCATCTCCCACGCAGTCTCCTTCTTCCTTGACGCGATCCGAGGCATGGAACACTCCTCCCGCCCCCCCGAACCCTCACCTCTTCCTTTTCTTCTGTGAGTCGGTCAGGGGAAGGGGAAGATTCGGCGGGCGTTCGTTTCAGGCGCGGGGGGAGAAACTTCTTCTGATACAAAAGGGGGTAGATACAGCCCCGCGCTCCTTCACGAAGAGATCGCCTCCAACGGTAAGCGATGTGATGCCGACACTGGCACACATCCCAATAAGGCGCTTTACATTTGTTCGGCGGGAAAACCAACTTCTGAGGATGCTTGAAGATCTCGAACTCGATATAGGTTTTTATTGAGCTAAGATTGGGGGCGTAATCCGCACAAACTCGGAATTCGAGGGCCTCCCGGCCTGTAGGACCCGTTTGCAGCGTTTCCGCAGTTCTCAGGATGTCGACCCATTACGCTCAGTGTGTCATGCGACCGATCTTGTACCAGTTCCCACCCACGTCAGAATTTCAGCGTGAACTGGAATCGGAGGGGATTATTCAAGGGGTCAACCAGGAATAGGGTGGTGCCGACCGCGATGTTGTACCAGAAGTGTGCGGCCACGACAGGCGCAAGACGGTGTGAGCGCTTGTCGAAGAGGAGTCCCAGGTAGAGTCCCCCAAGAGTGCCGTTCAGAAAGCGATCCGTTTTTTCCGTGGACGTGCCTGAGGGGAGGGTGTGGGCGAATCCAAAGAGGGCGGAGGCGAGGAGTATGCCCGGCCAACGACCGGTACTGTCCTGAAGTTCTTCCTGAACCATACCTCGCCAGAAAGCCTCCTCGGCCGCAGCCGTCATGATGGACCCCGAGACAAGTTCGCTTCCGTAGAGGGCTGTGCCGGAAGATTTGGAGAACGTATGGTCGGCGCGTTCGATGGTCCTGATGTCGTCGTAACGAGAGGCGCGGCGCGTGAGCGCTTCGATCGTGGTGGCGGAGGAAGCGAGGATCCATCCGAAGTGGACCCAAGGGTCGCTGAGTGTGGTGGGTGAGAAGGGGGCAAGAAGGAGCCGCCCCTCGGAGGGCGGAGCGTTGGCCAGGCCGTTTGTGCGGGACTGTCTGAATGAATGCCGGGCGGCAAGATAGGTCGTGGCGATGCTGAGCTGGTAGGTTTTCTCGGCCAAGTGGTAGGCGATGTTTTGATCGGCATATGAATAGTCGGTGGCGGAGCGATCAAGGATGTAGCCTGTCGCGACGAGCGCTGCGGGAGCCGCGGAATACGCTGCGGCTCGGGAGTAGTCGCCAAGGTATGCGTGCCCTGCGCCGGGAATCAAAGACAGGAGCATTGCACGAGACATGCTGCGATTCGCGGGGCCGTCGACGTAGGCCGGGTCGACCGTCCTGGTCGCTTCCGGCACCGCTTCGGCATCCTGCCGGCGGGAAGGATCTGCCAGGGAGAGCCGGGGGCCGGGGGAGCAAAGGATACCGGTGATGAACGCGGTCGTTGTGACGATCAATCGACAGCGCTGTTGGGGGGCCATAGGCTTTATGGAGAATTTATCACAGAAGATGGTCGCGGAGTTGAGCCGACAGGGAACGGAATGGATGGTAGCTGGGCCGGTGCCGGGGATTGGGTGAGCTACAATAGAGGCATGTTGGCGCATAGAAAAGGTGGCGCATGATGAAGCAGGCATTGGTGAGCCCCTTTGGATTCGTGTGGCTGTGGCTACGGGTAGGCTTTATCCGGGCGGCGGCGATCCAGGTGTTTCTTCTGGTGTTGGCGGGGTTTGTTGCTGCGATGGGTCTATGGATGTTTACGGGGCAGTGGCTCTGGACGCGCCTTGGTATTCCGGCTGCGATTCAGGTGGGGATTGCGGCTTCTGGATGTGGTGCGATCGTTGTCGGATTCTATCCGAGGACGGCGAAGAGGGTTTGGCTTGTATTCTCCTCGGTAGTGGGCTCATGGGCGGTGCGCAGGGGTGAAGGGTTTGCAGTCGAACGTTCGGTGGTGTGCGTGGGGATGGTGATCGCCGCGCTGGCATTCTTGTCCTTCTACCGGATTGAGTGGGGCCGGAGTGGAGGGGCCAAGTGTGGGGTGGTCAATAGCGTAGCAAGACTCGCGGGAGAAGGAGATGAACGGGAAAGGTGCGGCCTGTCGGTTGAGGCGCTAGGAACCTGGGCTGATCAGCGAAGCCTCATGGGAATGGGGTGGCATGGAGCTGTGCGGTGTGTGTCGAGGCCTTGGATTGGTTCGAAAGTGGCGTGGGTGAGTGACCATTTTAGTGCAACGGATGGAGCGGCGAACTCTTGGAATTGGATGCGCCAGGCGGAGGAAAAGTATGGAACGGGTTGGTGTGGCCGGGTGTTTGGCGCGTGGGGGGCTGGAGCTGGAGCTTTGTTTGGTCTGTTCCTCATAGGGATTGGGTGGTGGGTTGCAGTCGTTCGGGTAAGGTTCAGGAGGCACCGGAAATCAGGCATGGGTCGGGCTGGCTACATGAATGTTGCATGCGTTTCGGGAATTGATACAGGTCCCGGAGGGATTTGTCGCTACCTGCGCTAGTCCCCCGAATTATCTCAGGTCCCGGATGGAATTATCTCAGGTTAGCTCAGATTGGTTTTGTTACCCTGAGATAATTCCGGAATTATCTCAGGTGCCCGAGGGAATTATCTCAGGTTGGCTTTGTTGCGAAGTTTCGGGCGGTTAGTGAATTATCTCAGGGGGGATATTTATCTCATTTGATCGTATTTTTGCCCCGACATTAGGAACAGGGCGCCGCCTTTGGCGGCGCCGAAGAGGGGAAAAGGAACAGAGAAACAGAGGAAAAGAGCGGCAGTTTTGCGCGCGTGAGACTGGGAGGAACAGGGGGGGGAGAGGGGACAGAGGAACAGCTACCCCACCCACTCACCCTTTTGAGGGTGAGGGAGGGGACTAATACCTATACGGCAAGGAGGAGCAATGGGACGGAAGAGATAGGAACACGGGGCGTGGGGCTATCGATGAACGCGGGGGGGACGGACAAGGAGGGGGTGGGCGCGGATCAGGGAGAACATGAAGAAGGGCTTTCCACCTTCAGTGTGAAAGCCCAACAAGGGGAAGGAGGAACGAAATGAGAAAGTACGAGCTCTCGGTTTCCGAGGACCGTTACGGGGATCAGCACTGCATTGGCTTGGTTATTCGCAACCGGGTGAACCACCAGCTGGTGGTGATATCCGGTTCTCGGCGAAAGCGAGGTGACCTGTGGATCTCGGTGAGTGCGTCGCCCGCGTCGCTTCTTGCGGTGAAGACGGCGTCAAGTCTGGAGACGTCGAAGAATGGGTACGAGGAGGGGATGTGCCGGTTCGAGTTCAGGGGGACGGTGGATCCACGGGCGAAGAAGTTTCGCCATGCGGTGCTGTTTGTGGCGCGGAAGCTTCTCGGTCTTGAGGGGGTTCAGCCAAGTGTCCGGAGTGGGCGGATGGTGACGGCGGAGCCGGCGCTGCGCGCCGCCTAAGGGGTTTGGATGTCGAGGCGTCCTGTTTTGTATCTCGACATCGATGGGGTGATCCTGACCGAGGAGAAGGGTGGTGACGAACGTATCAGGCCCGGTGTCGCGGAGTTCCTGACGTGGGCGACGGCGCACATGGAGGTCATTCTGCTGACGTGCTGGCAGGAGAAGGAGATCCGCGGGAAGCTTGCGCCGCGTCTTGAGGCTTTGGGTGTTTCGACGGGCGACATTGGGGTGGCGCCGTGGGGTGTGTTGAAGACGGATGCCATGGATTTCTCGCGGACGTGGTTCAGGGTTGACGACCACGTAGAGCCAGCGGAGTGGACCGTTGTTGAGGGACACGGCGCGGCAGACCGGATGATCGTGGTGGATGCCACGGACGACGAGCAGCTGGCGCGTGCGTTCGACAGGGTGCGCGTGGGCGTGGAAATTGAAGTGCGTGGCGGCGTGGAAGGACACGCGAGAACTGCTGTAGCCCTTGGCTAGGTGTGAGCAGTCCCGAGATCTGAAACCGAGGGGAGCCGGTATCAAGGCCGGTCCGCGCATGAGGGTTTGGAGCGGGTGGCCGCGTGGAAGGACATGCTGAGGCCTCCAACGAGGTCGAAACCCCGCTAAGCCCGAGGGTAAGCGCCTGTGAAAGTATCGGGCACTGAACAATGGACGAACCCGTATCAAGCCGGGTCCAGCCGCTCCATAAATTACATCGAGCCTTCATTCCTCCTGGAAAGTGAATCCCACCCACCGCGCGAATGCCGGGGGCGCGTCTGCCGAGAGGTGGATGCGTCCCCGAGGCATTCCTTGGGAGACGGGTAGGGCGGTGAAGGAGGAGGCCTGTTCGAAGGCCGTGCACTGCCGAAAGTCTAACGAGAGAAGGACGGTCATGACCAAGGGGCATTGAAGCGTGTCCGCGCGTCCCCTGGGAGTCACCAGCGCGCAAGGTGAGACGATCGCGATAGGGTTTTCGGACCCCGATTGTTTCCCAGCTTCGAGAATCACGACGGTCTGCTACGCCTCGATTGGGACGAAGGGGTCGAGGTGGGGCAGGCCGATTCGTTTCATGTTTGGGGTCCGCTTCGGGGGGGCCAACTGCTTTCACTGGAGGGTGCGTCATGCGGAGAAGTTGGTTGTTCCGTTTCTTGCGCCGGCAGTGGGCGCGCGTGGAATGGCTGGTGATCGGCGTGGAAGTGTGGATGTTGGCCCGACCGATGGAAAGGAGACGTCATGTGCACGTGTGGACACGAGCGGGGCGAGCACAGCCCGCTTGAGGGCTGGTGCTGGGTGATGGGGTGTCCATGCGGCGTCTTTCTGTCGATGTGGGCCGGAGTGGAGTGGGCGTGATGGGAGCGAGGGTTGAGCGATACGACGGGAGCCGGTTCTGGGCCGTGTATGACGCGGCGGGAGAGCTCGTATGCGTGACCGTGTACAAGAAGGGGGCGCTGGAGGTGGCGCGGCGGCTGGGGAGCCCCGAAATGGTCGGGGGGCAGGGGCGGGTTCCAAGCGTGGGCGGTGAACTGGAGGAGGTGAACAATGGCGGACATTGAGGATGCATCAGCTGAGATGGGGAGTGCGCTCAGTTCGCTGTGTCAAGCCCTGTCGAACTGGGAGAAGGCCACCGGGACAAGGTCGGTGGTCGTACTGCGTGCGCAGGGGGGGCGCACCCTGCGTCTCTTGGATGGAAAGGCGGTCAACCTGAAGACGATCAGCGATGAGGAGCTGTTTGAGTTGGTTCAGCCGCGAGGATCATCGACCGGTGACCGAACGGGATCGCAGGAGGGCGCTGAATGATTGAAGTTGTTGGCGACCTGTTCGACCAGGAGGCGGACGCCATCTGTCTGACGACCAACGGGTTTGTGAAGGCGAACGGCGAAGCGGTGATGGGGCGCGGCTGCGCCAAGCAGGCGGCGGATCTCTGGCCGGAACTGCCAGGGATGCTGGGTTCGCGCATTCAGAAGGAGGGGGTGCGGGTTACGCTCCTATCTGAGCAGGTTGTAGGCACGCCTGGAGGCGTGCTGGGCAGGTTCCGGACGCCGTACCACGTCGTGGCATTTCCCGTGAAGCCTGACCGGTGGATGAGCACAGGTTCGAATGTCGTGAGCCACCTGCGTAGTCGCTTCCATCGGGGAGCGATGGTGCCGGGGTGGGCACTCAAGGCGCTGCCGAGTCTGATCGATCAATCGGCAAAGCAGCTCCGAAGCCTCACGGAGGTGATGGGGTGGCGGCGGGTGGTGTTGCCGAGACCCGGTTGCGGAGCAGGGGAACTCGGGTGGGAGGAAGTTCGACAGATTCTCAACCGACACCTGGATGATCGGTTCGAGTCGATTACGTTCGGTGGCAACGGGAGAAACGGGAAGTCAGATGGCGCAGCGGCTGTACTGTGACGGGAGCTGCCTCGGGAATCCGGGTGGACCGATGGGGATCGGGATCGTTGTGGTCGACAGGCGCCCTTCCCGGCTCTCCGAGATATCGGAGTCCTACCCGGAGGGAACGAACAACCTGGCGGAGCTTCTGGCGCTGCACAAAGCAGCGGAAATCGCGCCTCGCGGGTCCGAGATTTACACCGACTCCGACTGGGCGCGGGGCGTTGTCACACTGGCATGGAAGGTGAAATCACACGCGGGTCTCGTCAGCGAGACCCGGCGGCTGGTCATGGAGAAACAGCTCGTGGTGAAGCGTGTACCCGGGCACAGCGGAAATACGTTCAACGATCGCGCGGACTTCCTCGCGCGGGAGGCCGCGGAGTCGCAAAAGAGGGCGGCGTAGACAGGAGCAATGAGTCCTGAGCAATGAGCAATGAGTTTCGGAGAGGAAGGAATGGGTCTCTTCACTCGTTGCCCGTTGCTCGGCACTCGTTGCTTTCTCATAAGGAGGAGTAAGCGATGGAGGCACTGGCGCGTGACTTGGTGCGGTTGACCGTCGGAGTCGCGGCGGAAGCGGCCGCGGTATCGGTGGTCGGACTCAGGTTCGCGCGGACGAAGCTGTCCGAGCGGGCGAGGCGTAGCAAGGAGGCCGGGTCGGCCATCCTGGCCGCTTCCGGCACCGCTTCCGCGTCCTGCGGGCGGAAGGCGGGGCTTCCGGCCGTGCGAGCGTCGGGGGCATCCGCGATGGACGCCGAGGGAAAGTGGCGCCGGATCGAAAGTGAGGCCCGAGCAGGCAGGCGCGGCGAACGTGCCGATCCGCGCCGGACAACGAGTGCGGGGAACGAGTGGGAACGCAAAACGGAGGTTACGCTGATGAAAGTCGCATGTGCGATTCTGTTGGAGGTCTTCCTATTGGCGTCCGTGGTGTGGATGTACAACGCGACCATGCCGGAGTACGGACAGACGGGGGCTATCGTGGCGTGCAGCGTGCACGGGCTCCTTGTTGTGCCGTCAACGACGCTGGCCATCATATGGCTGGTGCGCGAGCGGGGGCGGCGCCCGGGGGGAGGCGGCGGGCGTCGGGGTCCGAGGACCGAGCCGTCCCTTTCGCTCCGCTCCAGGGACGACGAGATGAAAAACCATGGGAGCCTTGCGTCGAGGCCGGAGCGGGCGGCGGGCGACAATGTCCTTGCGTTCGAACGACTGACCGGAACGTAGGCCGAAGACGACGAGGACCTCGGGCGCGAGAAGCGAGCGCACGAGCGCGGTAAAGCTTCAAACAAGTCAGTCGGCTGCATGGCGGCCGATGAACAGACCGACGAACATCGGAGAAAGGAGGTGATGTCTATGTTGATGGTATCGGGTACTGGGAGACTCACGGCGAAGCCGGAGCTTCGTTACAGCGGGGCGGGCAAGGCCGTCGCGACGTTTCGCGTCGCGGTGAACGAGCTGATTCCCGGCAAGAAGGACCCCGTCGCGAGCTTTTTCAACGTGGTCAGTTTCGGCAAAGCGGCCGAGCGACACGCCGAAAAGATCGAGAAGGGCCAACTGGTCGAGGTGCACGGGCGTCTGCGTGAGAACCGGTACGTGAAGGACGGGCAGAAGCGCAGCCGAGTCGAGATCGTGGCGCTAAGCGTCATGCGTCTCTCGAAAAACGGCAACGGCAATGGCAACGGCCACACGGCCGAGCCGCCCACGGAACAGGATCTTCCGGTCGAGCCGGAGTAGTCGCAGAAGGTAGGGGGTCTCTCGATAAGGGACCCCCCCTTCCGCTTCCAGCCTTCGCAGCCGCTGCTTCGGCGGAGTAGGCCCGCTCCAGGGACGATCCCCTTCGCTCCGCTTCGGCCCCCTCCGGGGACGGTGATTGGAAGGGCATGGGGATCGGCACCGGGACGACGACAGGAATCGATATGGGATCTTCGCGTCGCGAGATGAAATGTCATGGGGTCCTTGCATCGCCCGCCGGCGCCACCGACAGGGAGGCGGAGCCAAGCCAGATGCAAAGCAGCCGGTCCGGCAGGTAGGGGACATGGCTGTGACCGGCAAGGAAATCAAGGGAGGAGACCATGGGAGTACATGCGGACATCATCGTGATTGGTCCGTTCATCCACCTGAAAAAGGAGGGTGCTCTGGTCTACGGCCCGGAGCGGTACAAGGATGTGCCGGAGAACGCGCTCGTTATCGGGGCGGTTGCCGTAGCGGCGACATCGGAAGAATCCAGGCTCCTGGCCAGGATCTCGAATGTTGAGCCGTGGGACTTGGGGAACCATCGGGTGCTGCACCCGAGTGCGCCGCAAGCTGGGGAGCAGCATGAGGCGATCGGAGACGATGAGGCGCGGGTCGTCTACCACAGAATTCGGCGACTGGCCGGCAACCCGAAAACGGTGATGTGGTTCCGGCCGAGCGGGTAGAGAGGAGGATCACGCAATGCTGACGCTCAAGGGCTACGGTGACTGGCTCTGTGATCGCGCATGGCTCGTGACCCAGGGAAGGCCCACTTTGCGGGGTGCCGTCGATCGAATGGTCGTGCTCAACCGGCACGCGCGGAGATCCTGGGCGCTTCATGCGGGCCTCATCTACGAGCTCAAGCGCGACCTCATTGAACTTCTCTACCTGCAGGGTCATGCGACGTCCGTAGGGATGGATCGCCAGACGCTGAAATGTCGCCGATGCGGCGGGTCAGGCAAGTACTTCCATGAGAGCCCGTCGAACCGGAACTGCTCGACACCAGCCATATCAACAGAGTGTCCGGGGTGCAGGTGCTGGAATTGCAGGGGCGGGATCTACGCGGAGCACCTCCTGTATCGCTTTGTATTTCGCGTGGACGGTATGACGGTGGTGTGGCACCAACCCGTGAACCTTGTCCGGTTCCAAGTGAAGGTCACGGATCATGGGGTGAACGCCTATGAAGCGGGTCCCGAGAATATGGGGGCGCGGGCCATAGACGTGAGACGGGGGCTGCTGATCGTGGAAAAGTTTCTGTACCGTGCCTGCGGGGCAAAGCGCGGACGCGTGGTGGCGGCGGTATACGAGAGAGGCCGGCCGGTATGGGAGCGGCTGGAGTCATGGGTCTGGGGCATCAAGGAAAGAATTTATCGCCTCTCAGTTTCCATCGGCAGGCGCATGGGAGGGTGGGGGAGAGATACAGCCCAGGATCCCACCACCTGCCACCAGGTCAAAGACCTGCCTTCCGGTCCGCCTGAGGCGGACAGGTGGTGGGATGATGAGATCCCCTTCTAGGGCTGGGGGAGCCTACTCCGCAGAAGCATCCGCTTCTGCTGCGAAGGTTGGAACGTGTAGGGGCATCAAGCGGTCAAATCGATGGTCGCCCAGAAAATTACAGTGAAGGAGGTCGCATTATGTTGACAGGAACAGTGCTCGCCGTCGAGGGCCAGGTGACGGCGGGAAGCGTGAAACAGCAGGACATCCTGCTCCGAGACGAAAAGGGGACCAAACGCCGGCTCCGGCTCGTGGGTACGAAGGCGTTCGGGAAGACACTGGAAGGCCAAACCATCAAGGCCGACGGGTTCAAGGTGGTGGAGGGCCGGATCCTGATGGGTCCGGGCGGAAAACTGACCCTGATCCACGGCGGGAAGGACAGCGTCGGGGCAAGCGCCAAGCCGGAGCAGCCGAAGGCTCCCGAGGCGCCGCGGCGATCCCCGCTGGAAAAGGCGTTCGAAGTGATGGACACCTGCACCGAAGAGGCCCGAAAACTCCTCGGGGAGATGCAGGTCACCACGGGGACGCTCGTATCCATGGGGATCACGATGGCGATCTACGCGTTCAAACACCGATCGAGCGGGAGGACCGCACAGGAGCTCATGAAGGAATCCCTCGACAGGGCCAAGACCCTCGCCGCGAAGTACTCCCTGTGCGATGATGACGTCGTGAAGCTTGCGGACAGCGCCTTCGTGACGGTTACGAGAAATCCCGGGTAGGACGGGACTCGGGAAGAGACTCGTCCGGAGTGCGGGGACGCACGCCGGGGTCAGTCACATTTTGTGTTCGGTCCCATGGAAGGGGCCGGGCACGCCCCGCACCAATCCTTGCGACCATCCATTCTTGGGCGAGGTGTGCAGCCGACCAGGCGGCTCTATGCTCTGCGAAGCGCTACGCATAGCAGAGTCGCCTTCCCACTGTCCGCTTGGGAAAGGTATTCGTCGGGATTGGTGCGGGGCACGCACCTTCCAAACGTGAGCCGGCGTCCCGTGGGAACCACTTCCTGTGGGACCGGTCGCAGGTTCTAGCCGGCGCGCTGGATGCGGCGAATCAGCATGAAAGCCCGGGCGATACAGATCAGATGCCAGGCCTGAAGGTACGAGGTCACTCCGTACACCACGAGCCAGGAAGCGAAGGGGAGATGGAGCGCCTTGCCGAAATAAAGCTTTGCGCCGAGGCCGGCGACGACGATGCAAAAGAGCGCCAGCATAGAGGAGAGAAGGTCGCCACCACGCGCGAGGACCAGTCGGCGGTCGGCGCGGGCGAGACGGGGCGGGACTCCCCACATCTGGAAGCCTGAGAGGATCAGCCGGTCGATCTGTTTACGCATGCCGAAAGTATACACCTTGGACGACGAGTCCGGCTTCCAAGCCTGGAAAAGGGCCTGTCCAGTGGCACGCGGGATACGCGATTCCCCCGCGTGAATCCCTCCCCCAGGGGAAAGGGAAAGGACGAGAGTCAGCCGCGCAGAAGATCACTCAATCCGTTGCACTCAAAGGGTCACGTGAACGGCACAGGGAAGCATAGGACCGGCTCGAAAGGCGCACGTCTCACACTAAGCGGTGCAGAAGCCGAGGGACGTGGAGCGGTGGGAAGAAGGAGGACAAGTGGCTGAAAAGGTGAGTTCCGAAACGGAGGAGCCGGTACGCGTGAGGATTTACGACCTCGTGCAGGGACCCCTGTGCGTGTCGGCCCGAGACGGAGACCGGGTGTGCGATCGAATCATTCCCCTGCTTCGTCAGGGCCGGAAAGTCGTGCTCTCGTTCGATCAGATCGAAACGGTCATCGCGGCGTTCCTCAATGCGGCGATCGGCCGACTCTATGGAGAGTTCCAGGGAGAGGACATCCGCAAGCTGCTCTCGGTCGAAGAGATGCAACCGGAGGACCTCCAGACGCTGAAACTCGTCGTGGAGAACGCGAAGGCCTACTTCAAGCAGCGTGGGGCGTCAGCGGAGGCCGGGGATGTGCGTCTGCGGTCATGAGCGGCATGAGCACGGACGGGAGGACCTGGTCTGCATGATCTGCCAGCCGGGAGAATGCGACGGCTACCGTCCGGACATGAGCCTGTACCCGGATCGGGGCGATCTCATCGAGAAGATGGCGACGGGGGGAATACAGGATGGCGGTCAGGCGGGGAGGAGAACACTCTATCTGTTGCAGCCAAAAGGTCACGCAAACGGGATGGGCCTGCCCGCGCCGTTGCGGCAGGCGGGGGAGGACCAGACCGCCTGGGAAGGCGCACGTCTGACACTAAGCGCTCCAGAAGCAGGGCGGCCCGGTCGTGTCCTGATTACACGGAAAACGTGAAGCATATTGTCAGCTTTTCCGGTGGCGTCGGATCGTGGGCGGCGGCAAAGCGAGTTGCGGTGCAGTATGGGACGAAGGACCTTACCCTTCTGTTCGCTGACGTACTCATGGAGGACGAGGACCTTTACCGTTTCATTGCTGAGGCCGCCGGAAATGTCGGGGGCACACTCATCCGCTTGACGGAAGGTCGCGATCCATGGACGGTATTCTTCGATCAGCGTTTTCTGGGGAATAGCCGTGTAGATCCGTGTTCGAAGATTCTCAAGCGCAGAATGTTGGACAGGTGGCGCGATGCCCATGTCAACCCGGCGGAGGACATCTGCTACATCGGCATCGACTGGTCGGAGGCTCATCGCCTGGACAGATTGCGCAAACGCTGTGCGCCGTTTCGGTATGAAGCACCCCTGTGTGAGGCACCGTATTTGACCAAAACGCAGATGCTGGACCTCTTGAAAATCGAAGGCATCAAACCGCCCCGGCTTTATGAGATGGGTTTTCCCCATAATAATTGCGGTGGGTTTTGCGTCAAGGCGGGTCAGGCGCAATTCCGGCGCCTCTTGACAGTGCTGCCGGAACGCTACGCTTTCCACGAGAAGCGCGAGCAGGAGATCAGAGCCTTTCTGCAGAAGAACGTGTCTATTCTCAGGGATCGACGCGGCGGAAAGTCCGAGCCGCTGACACTGAAGGATTTCCGGGAACGAGTCGAGCGAGACGCAGAAGTCGGCGACGCATTCGAGTCGGGCGGATTCGGGTGTGTGGGATGAAATGCCATTTTGAGATTCGAACAGGACCGAGCGGCCCGGAGCGGTCGCCAAGAAGGAGGACCAGTGGCTGAAAAGGTGCTGACCAAAGGGGAGCTCGCAGCCGTGATCCCATTTGAAGAAATGGACAGCGCATTCACCGTCTTCAAGACCATGGATGAAAAGGGTCTCTTCGGGGTACCGGTCATTTTCGACCAGGACGAACAGCGGCTGAGTATCTACCGGGCCACGGCGGAAGCACCCGACGCCGGCTCAAGGGGAACGGGCTTGGCATCCCCGGCCAAGCCGGTCGGCAGCTACCTGGCCAAGATCTCCACGCGGGATATCGTCGAAAAGGTCCGCCGGCGAATGGAGGAGGGCGGGCATTTCGTGTTCGATGTCCCGATCGGGGAACTCGGCCGGTGCATGGACGGGTTCGCTTTCCTGATGCCGAAAGAGGGCCGCTACTTCCGGTTCGGAATCCGGCCGATGGACATGGAGTTCCACGTCGTCGGGGTCCAGGGCCAGGAAATCCAGCCGAGCGATCGGTCCTGGTGGCAGGACGTGTCCAGCGACCCCTTCGGAAAGCTTGACCACCTGCGCCGGCCGAAGGCGGCGTAGGAAGAGGGGGGATCGGATGCCGTCCCCTCCGCTTCGCTCCACGGACGACGACATGAAGAATCATAGGGTCCTTGCGTCGCGCCGGGCGTTCATCCCACCACCTGCAACAGGCGCGGATGCGCCTCGTTCCGAGGCGGTTGCAGGTGGTGGGATCATTCGCGGGAGCAACAGCCGGCTCGAACGGTACGATGACTGCCCGAGCTGGTTCAAGATGCAGTACCTGGACAAGATCCCGGCGCCCACAGTGACCCCGCTCGTCGTCGGCATCGAGTTCCACGCGTTCGCGGAGACCTACGTCAGGCACTGCATTGAAGCGGGCGTGGAATCGGACTTCGATTGGGGAACGGCCAAGGCCCTCGAGTTCGGCAGGAACCTCCACGAGGATGAAGCGGAGGACGCAGCCCGGATCATCGGGCGATTCATCCGGGACTACCGGGTCGAAAACCCGGCGGACCACGTCGGCGTGGAGCTGGGAGCAGCCTTCGACCGGGACTGGTGCGAGGTGCCGTGGGACGACCGGCGAAAGGTGTACTTCCGATTCAGACTGGACCACGTCCTTTGGGAACGGACGGTGGGGGGCGACGAGATGGAGGGGGAAGACAGCGGAAGCCGAACGCTTGTGATCGAAGATTTCAAAAGCGACCGGGTCATCGAACGCCATCAGACGGTCGGGAGTTCCAAACAGCTGAAGAGGTACGCGCTGGCCGCGGCGCTCATGTGGCCGGAGAGCATCGGCCCGGAAATCCGGGTCCGGCTCTTCTACGCGCGGTTCGGGGCGCGGCGCCAGGCCGTGATCCCGGCGGCCGAGCTCCCCTCCATCCGCGATGAAATCGACGCCCGCATGGCGGAGATCCAGGCCGAGCGCAAATGGGAGCCCAAGGCGGGAGCCCACTGCGCGTTCTGCTCGTACCCGACGCGGTGCAAACTCTTCGGCGAAATCTGGGGGTGGGGACCGCTCGCCCTCGGGACGAGGGGGGACGCGGAAGACGCCGCGAGGCAGCTCATGTTCATCCGAGGACTCGAAAAATCCTACACGGAGCGGCTGAGGGCCTGGGCCGGCGCCAACGGAGACATGGACCTCGGAGACGGGTCGCATCTGGGGCTCGTTCCGATCAACAAGGTGGTCCTCAATGAAAGCGACAAGGTGGTCGAGGTCCTGAAAGGCCTCGGCGTCGGCGAAGAAGGCTGCCGGAAGGCCCTCAAGAGCACGCAGGCCGGGATCGAAGCGGCCCTCCGAACCCTCGGCCGGGGCAAGGCAAAGGATCTCCTGCCGGAGGTCCTGGAAAAGGCCGGGACGAAAGATACGCAGATCCGGTTCCAACGGTACAAGGATCCGGAGGCCGAGGCGAAGGCGGCAGCTGCCGCGGAGGGGGAGGCCGCATGATCCCACCACCTGAAACCGACCCGGAACGGGTCCGCCGCAGGCGGATTCCGCGCCCCTTTCAAGTGGTGGGATGACGGGGGGTCATTTCGGCCCACGCGCGTAGCCACGCCGGCGCGTCAGGGAACTGCATCCATTGCAGTAAACGGGTCAGACGCACGAAAGGGCCCTTCGGCAAGCTCAGGACCTCATAAGGCCCTGAGTCAATCGAAGGGTGAAGCGATGACACAGGTGAAATTGCAAATCAGGAGTCTCCAGTAGATTCACGGCGGCGGGCGGCGTGTCAGCGCCGGGGTATTGACGACGGTCCCTTCGGGGGCGCCCGTGAGCGCGTTCTGAACAGCGCGATTGGAATGGAGCCGGGTGGGGAATCCGGCCCCGCCGCGTGAATCTGCTTGGCGGTGTGGTTGACGGGCAGGGGACGGGGTGATAAGTTATGAACATGGATACTGCATCGCTGGCAATGAGTGTATTCTTTCTGATCGTGCTCGGCTTCTGCGGCTTTGCGGTCGTTATGGGCCGCCAGTACGAGCGCCAGCAGAAGCAGCGGCTTCAGTAGTCGTCAGGCCGCAAATTCTCGTTCGCGCTTCCCCCTCCCGGTCTTGTTCTCCTCGGACGCCTCAGATTGAAAGGGCAACGCTCGTAAAATGAGGGTACGCGACACCAAGGTACAGCACCCATTTGGTGAAGAGGAGACTCAGTGCCCTTCCTGTCGTCAGAGGCCTGAAATTGTCTCGTGCGGAACGGTCGTGCTTGCCGAGTCAGGCAAGACGGTGTGGACGGCGTTTTATGAATGTCCGTCCGGGCACCGGTGGACACCGCACATGGTGATCATCCAGCTGGAGAGTGGCCGTAAGCCGCGCGGGGACGTGAGCGAAACAGGTTGCCTGAGGCTGGATTGGTATCAGCGACCAGATGGGCGCTGGAACGCCGATTGTCAGTGTGGATCGACACTCGCGGGATTTCTGCTGGATTCGCGGGCCGGGGCCGAGAAGGATCACATGACAGACATGGAGAAAGAGCGGGAAAACCGTCCCCATGATCATCCTGCTTGCGGTCGGACCAAGGCGACGAAAAGGAGAACATGACCCCTGACCAACTGAAGGCCATCCGAGTGAAAGCGATGCGGCATGAGCCCGTTCAAGAAAAGGACGTCATCGCGCTCTGCGACGCCCTTGAATCGGCGTGGCTAGAGCGGGATAAACTCATCGAGGAAGAGACCGAAGGGAATGACCGGCCGATCGAGGAGCTGCTTGATGCCTTGCTGAGATGCGACCGGCCGGAGGATCGGGCGGCTCTTGGATGTCGCCTGCCGTTAAGGGCCTGATGGACCAGCACGAAATTCAACGTCATGTGTGCATCCGACCCGACGGCGTGATCGAGTACCAGTCGATTCTTGATCGCGGGACATGGACGGAAGACGAGAAGGACCGAATCCTCACGCTGGTGGAGGATTACATCATGAACGATGAGGGTGCCGAGACCATAGACTGGCCTGGGGTGTGGCGGGAATACGAGAGCGGGGCCTGTGGCGCAAATGGAGGAAATACATGAAGCAACACAAGGCGGTAAAGGTGCTGAGTCTGCTGCTCAAGGGGCGCAGCGTCGAGAGCGGTGGACGTACGTGGGCGATGGGCGAGGACCACAGCCTGGGAGTCATCGGCAAAGACATGACCACCGGAGAGGAATGCGTCCTGCGGGTCGATCTCAACATCAGGGGATTCGTTGAGCTATGCGAAACGATTCCGGACGACAAGCTATTTGTCATGGGGGCCGAGCAGGTTCTGACGGAGCTTCATGCAGGCCGGAGGTAAACCTGGGGCCGCCCGGAGCACACGACCTGGAGGGGGAAGAAAGGACGGCGGGGAAAGGGTGGTTCTATGCCGTTACCATCCAAGGCGCAAGGCGGTGAAACGCGCTATCAGGTGGGTGGAGACGAGTTCGGTGCATGCCTACCCGATGGATCTGGGTCCAAGATGCCGTGAATGCGTGAGCCGAGCGGAGAGAGAGAAGCCGTGGCTCGTTATCGACTATCGCCATCTGAAGGAGCCAATGCCAAGGGCCTACTGATCACGGTCAGGAGGGGGACCTGGTGAGGACGGGATGGCGCGGCCGAGCGAGGCCGTGGGAAAGCACCATACAAGTACTACGAAAGGAGAACCCATGGGTTCCTGGGAAGAGACGGGGAAAGACATCGGAAGGGAGGCCGTGCGGGGAGCGGGAGTCTTCGTGACGGTGAACGTGCCGGCCCTCCTGGGAAAGCTATTCAAGAGACTGGGACGGAAAGTGGAAGGGCGAGAGCCCGTACGAGGAAAGCCCCCAGCCCCGGCCGACCCAAGGCCTCCGGGAGGAGAGCCACGCTTCCTGGCGTAGACCGAGAAAGGAATTCACTGGTCGTCTGCACGATCAGTGTACCCGCGAGGGAGTCGGGAGGGTTCGATCGGGAGTCCGCGGTTCGGAGGGGCATTCGTTCACAGATGGCCCAAACCATGGTCTCGATGACCATCTCGAAGGGGATCACGGGATTGGGACTCGGCCCGGAAACCGATTTTGCGGAGCTGTGCATGGAGATGAAGGTCCCGTTCGTCGCGGCCATCGCTTACGATGGATGGGAGAGAGACTGGCCGGAAGAATCGCGCAAGCACTACTGGGACCTCCTGGAGAAAGCGGAGGACGTGGTCTTCGTCTGCGGGCGAGGCTACGGACCGTGGAAGATCCCCCAACGAAATAAGTGGATCATCGGGCAGGCGGAAGCTCTGATCGCCGTCTGGAATGAAAGAGCCGGACTCGTGGGGGAGTGTGTGAAAGCCGCGGTGGGAAATGGGCTGCGGGTGAAAATCATCGATCCAAGATGGTACGGCCGCGAGGGCCAACAAGCGGCATGATCCCCCCACATGAATCCGACGCGAAAAATGGGGCCGGCTCGGCCGTTTCAGGTGGTGCGATCAACGGGGGTGAAGCTTCCCGGGACGCGCGCCGCCCGGTTCTGTATGAGCTGTTGGTGGAAGTCGAGTCACGCCTGTCGTCGGTCTTCAGACGGCGAGGATACCTGAAGCCGGAGGACTGCGCGCAGAAGGCGGCCGGGGTCCTCGTGCTGATAGCGCAGTACGGAGCGGGGGATGCGCTGGGGGGATCGCTCTTAATGCGGTTCAATCCGAGCAACATCCCGACACTTTGGGTCTGGCTCCGGGGAAGAAAACAAGGACTTGTGAAAGACGTGCCTCAATCCATCGATGGGATGCTCAAGTGTCTTCGCTGGAGAACCGGCGACATGGAGGTGGACTATGTGATCGAGGAACTGGAAAAACTTTCAGCCTCAGGCGGGACGTACAAGGTGTTCGAGACCGAGGGCTGGGGGCCACTGACGGAGTATCTGCGAGAACACATTCTCGGGGCATTCAGCTGGGATGAACCGCTGTTGTGAGACGCGAAGGCTCGCGTGGCGATCAAGACAGAAGGAGCGGAGGCGATGATCCTGGAGTTCTCACAAAATGGGTACATCCGCAGAGAGTTTGAAATCACGGACACGCCCTCCGCACGGGAGCTGGTGAACACCCTGAACCACAAGACCCTGGGGCGGGGCGGGTGGTACTGGCGTTCCTATCGACATTCGCCGTGGGATGGATCGAGTGAATGGACCATGAGAGACATCGCGGGTTGCGTCAGGAAAGAGGCCCCTCGGGGCGACAGGAGGTTCGATTGAGCACCACGGAGTCCAAGACACCAGAGACGGGCGCGGACAAGGAAGCCATGCAACACCAGTGCGAGAATTGCGATCGATTGCTGTCGGACAGGCAGGTGGTCCCTCCCGTTGGGATCCGGGACTATTTCGACCGGGTTTCACCGGGCGAGATCTCCCCGTCCGGCGAGTGCATGGCGTGCGGGGCGCTCACCCATCTCACGGAGCCGGTCGGCCCCGTAAAGACTCTGGTGGATGCCGCACGGTGGGCGGAGGACCGCCTGGCCTCGCTGGTTGACTCGACGTCGCCCGAGAACTACGCGAGCGATTCAGAAGCGTATGAGAATGATGTGAAGGCTCTTGGCAAGCTGCGATGCGCGCTCCGGCAGTTCGAGAAACAGACAGGGGACACCCCATGCCCACCATCGTCCTAAGGACTACGTCCACCGACGAACACTTCAACGGCGACTGCGACTACGGCGCGGTTGAAATGGCCACACCCCTCGTGACCCTGTGCCTGCGCAGGATCGGGAGGCTCCGCAAAGCCAAGAAGGGTGATCCCGATCTGTTCGAAATGTACTATTGGGATCAGAGCGTCGTGTTCTTCTCGTGGAGCGATGACCTTATTGAACGCGAGGACACAGAGTTTGAGGACGAGGTGGACAGGGTGCTGGCGGATCAGGGAGTGTACGTGTCGAGGACCCGCATCCAGATCCCGGAGCAGCACATCCAGCGGGTCGAGTGCGTGCAGATGGTGGTACGCGATGACGCGGTGGCGTGGACGGCCATCCCGAAACACTCGGACGTGTACGTTACGACCCACGAAATCAGCGTGCAGCAGCTCCGCGAGATGGCGGCCGCAGGGGGGAGCGTGGCCGAGGCCCAGGGGCGAAGTTCGGGCACGGCCGCGGCGGAGGTGCGATGAAGCTCGTATTCGCGGATCGAGACTCGAAGCTCTGGAACGAGGCGTGGGCCTCCCTGGGGGCCACGTCGGAACCGAACCCGGAATCGGGGGAGGACTGGCAGTACATGGGGACAGCCGAAGCGGAAGACGGACATTGGTACCATGAGTTTCGGCACCGTGACCATCCCGTGACGGGGACGAGGGAGTATCGGCGATATCGCTCGTTCTATCCGGAGTTGGCGGCAAGCCTCACGCCGGTGGGGGCGTGATGTCGACGAAAGCCGCGCCCCTGGTCCTACCGGATCCGCTGTTTACCCGAGAGCCTTGGAAGATTCGCCGAAGCGAGGCGGGTGGGTTCTACTGCCAGGGGGATCTCAACAGCGGGTCAGTCGAGATGGTCTTCCACACCGGGGACATCCGCCAGGCAGACGCGCGCCTGATTGAAGCTGCCCCGAAACTCTACCGGGCGTGCGTGCTGGCCCTCGAGGTCATCCGCCGCGAGCGACTGGAGGGCTACAACGGCGAAGACGAATTCGTGGATCCGGATGGCGTTCTCGGAATCGGCGATGTGCTCAAGGGAGCGATTGGCTCGGTGCATCGATCAAACCATAGCGGGGACACCACGGAGGTGACGCAACAACGGACCCTTGAGAGACCGGGATTCGGATTCGATAAGGAACGGCGGGAACGATGAACAAGGCGGCGAACCTTCGCGAGCGACTGCGAAGATACGAAGACGAACTGGCGCGAAGTCGGGCGCAGTGGCGGTGGGGGGAGACGCGACGGTTTCAGTCCAGCAGCAGAAAGCTCGCGCGAAGGGCGTGGCTCATCGACCACATTTCGTGCATCAAGGTGGAACTTCGCCGCCTGGAAAAAGAACCTGAGGGCCCGGAACAGATCGGCCGCTGAGGATAGCGGCCGGCAGAGCCAGGTCGCGGGGCGCAAAGAGTGATGGACAAGTCCGATCCTGCAAGGGAAACGCTTCCCGAAGTGATCACGGATACGCAAGGCCGCACGGTCGCAAGCCGGATCCAGACCCCATTCGGCGAAGCCTGGGTCACCAAAGACCGCGGAACGGCGCTCAAGGCCGGTCTCGTAGGAACGGACAAGAAGACACAGCTCCCCGTATATTACATTTCAGACGATGAGGCTTTGTTCGTGAAAGACCTGAGCGAAGCCGGCAGGGCGAAGTACCACCTGTTCAAGACGATTTTCGATTCCCCCGCCGGGGCAGGCGATCCTCAACCCCTGAACACGCAGTCAGGCCCACCCAAAGAGCCCAAGAAGTAGATCATTCAATCCCCCCTGGGGAAGAAGAACAAGCCGCATCGAGAACGGAGAAGCCGACCTTGATTGATATGGATCAAGAGTCGCCGACCGAACATATGCGCTGCCAAGCCCCGAAGAACTTCAACGGACCACCACGAAACGAGGAAGCAATGAACGACCAAGAGGCATCCGCGAGCGAGGTATTCGGCCCGGTCATCTGCTCATATACTAGGGCGCAGGCGTTGGAAGACGGCGTCCTTGTGGACGTGAGCGAAACCGCGAAAGAAGCCGGGATCCGATACCCCGTAGCTCTCACGCGAGCCGTCTGGGGAAAGTATGTGGAAATCCCACCCGGTGTGACGGGCCAGGACGAAAAGGGAAGACTGTGGGACGTCCTATGGATGCTGCGGTGGCAGATGCGGCGAGCCAATGGATCGACATGTCTTTTCAAGCTTCATGTCCGTAGCGACAACAGGGAGGTCACACCCCCGCTCGTCACGCTCAAAGCGATCTGCAGTCCAGGCGATACGCCCGAACCCGTCATCACGATCATGCTGCCGAACGAAGACTAGCTCCGCCGGCAGGATGCCGAAGCGGTGCCGGCGGCGCCCCGTCCCCATGGGAATTCATCTCGCCGTCCCCGGAGCGGAGCGAAGGGGGAAGCGGCCAGGCCGTGGTCCATGCCGCGCCGTCCTGGGCGCGGCGACATTGCACGGCCCCGTACCTTCCCTGGCACGGGGATGGCCGACCCGGCCCACCGGCAGGAAATCGGTGCATTGGAAGTCAAACGAACAAGAAAGGAACGGATGACGATGGCAGCAAACCGCGAAAACAAGGGAGTTACGCGATGAAGACAGCGGCGAGAAGGCTGGGGACGGTGCTCGTCGGGCTCCTTTCCTGGACATGGACGGAGATTCGGACCTGGCAATTCAGGCGTTGCGCCTTTCGGCTCGACCGGTTCATGGCGGGCGGACCTCTTCGGCTGGACATGGCGGAGTGGAAGCAGTTCGAGGCGGCGCAAGAAGGGGTCCGGGGACTCGTCAGCGAAATGAGTGCCATGGGCCTCCAAGGCCTGAAGGAACGGGCCATGATCCGACGGGCGACGCGCAAACACATAATGAAAATCAAGCCGAACGTTCCCCTGGGCGTACGGATCGAGTGTCTTTGGACGGGGCTGCGCGCAAAGGCGAGCTCGTGGTGGCGGAACGTCCTGGAAGAGGGTGAACAGTGGAGAAGGGGAAAGCAATGGGATCAACCAAACGTCCAGGAAGAGTGAAGCGGATTCAGGCCCGCTCGAAAGCCGGCAGCCGGCGGCGACGGCACCAGTGCGAGAACTGCGGACGCCGGCTGACGGACGCGGGGATCATTCCTCTGCGTGAAATGTCCGGACTTACGGAGCGGCTCTCCGCCGGGGAAATCGTGCCTTCAGGGGAGTGCCGGAGGTGCGGAGCCGTAACGCACCTGGTGGAGAGCCCGATCAACGACCTTGTTAAGGCCGCCCGCGAGGGTCTTTACCACCTGGAAGGTGTTTACGACACCACGTCCGATGAAGACTACGGGGGGCGATCGCAAGTGCGCCAGAGCGACCTCCGGACGATTCAAATGCTGCGCCGGGCGCTGGGACATTTCGCGTAGCAGGATATGGCGAAGGAGCGGGTCATTTACGCCGCGGACCTCTTCTGCGGCGCCGGCGGGACCTCGACGGGTCTGGCGCTGGCCTGCCGTCAGCTCGGCGTGGAGATCGACCTCCTGGCGATCAATCACTGGGACACGGCCATCGAAACCCACCGGACGAATCATCCATGGGCCAGGCACCTCCACTCACGACTCCAGGACGTCGACCCCAAGAAAGTCGTCCCCAGCGGGCGACTCCATCTCCTGGTCGCCAGTCCCGAGTGCACGCACCACAGCCGGGCCAGAGGCGGCCGGCCGGTCAACGACCAGCTGCGCGCGTCCGGGTGGCTCGTCCTCAAGTGGCTTCAGGAACTCTATGTCGAGAACGTCCTCATCGAGAACGTCACGGAGTTCAGGGAATGGGGGCCGCTGGGCGCGGATGGACGGCCCCTCAAGGGCCAGAAAGGAGAGACCTACCGGGCTTTCCTGAACGCCATCCGGTCGCTCGGATATCGGGTCGAAGAAGGGGTGCTCAATGCCGCCGATTATGGAGATGCGACGACGCGGGAGCGGCTGTTCATCCTGGGGCGGCGTCCGGCACACAAACGGATCGAGTGGCCGGTCCCCACGCACTCGCGAGAAAAGACAAAAGGGCTCTTCGGGACGCTGAAGCCCTGGCGTCCGGCGAAGGACATCATCGACTGGTCCCTACCGGGGGAGTCGATTTTCAGGCGGAAAAGACCGCTGTCGGCGAAGACCCTGGCGCGCATTGAAGCCGGACTCAGGAAATTCGGCGGGAAGGCGGCGGAGCCTTTCCTCGTGCTCCTGCGGGGAACGAGCAAGACACGCAGCGTGAAGCTGCCCTTGCCGACGATCACGGCCGGAGGCGGACACGTAGGTGTTGTTCAGCCCTTCCTGCTGGCCATCGATCACCACGGTGGAAACGGCCAACAGGTGAGAGACGTAAAGGATCCGGTTGCCGCGATCACCACCAAAGCGCGCATCGCGCTGTGCGAGCCGTTCATTCTGTCGCACCGGACGTTCAAGAACGAGGCGGTGGATTCGATCCATCGGCCGCTACGAACGCTCGTCGGCACGGGCCGGGACATCAAGGTGGTACAGCCTTTTGTGATCTCGGCGGGAGGTCCTGAAGGACAGGGACGGAAGCCGAAGAGCGTCGGAGAGCCTCTCAGCACCGTTCTCACGGAAAACCGATCCAGCCTTCGCAGCCGCTACGGCGGAGTAGGCAGGGCGCTCGTCCAGCCCTTCATCGTTGAAGTCGGGCACGGCGGAGCCGATAGCCACCGGGCCCACTCGGCCGAGGCCCCACTGGGGACGGTCACCGCAGTAAACCACTACGGGGTGGTGGATCCCCATCTGATCAAATTCTACAAGGACGCGAAAACGCAGAACCAGCCGGTGACACGACCACTCGACACGATTACCACACGGGACCGGTTCGGACTCGTCCATCCCCTCCTTGGGGAGGGCAAGGATGGAACGCGCTACGCGATCGACATCCTGTTCCGGATGCTGAGGCCGGGCGAACTTGCGGCGGCCATGGGATTCGGCAGGGACTACCGATTCAGCGGCACCCAGAGCGCCCAGGTGCGGCAGATCGGCAACGCGGTACCGGTGAAACTGGCCATGAACCTTTGCCTCTCGCTCCTCAGCGAGGTCGCCGCGCGAATGGAAGCCGGCGGGAAAGAGACGAAAGAACAAGATGCGAAACAGGCAGCGTGATTCGGATCGAAATGAACCGGACACGAGAGAGACGAGCGCGTGCGAGCGCCTGCCGTGCAACATGCGGCCCATCCGTGGGCCTCTTCCTCTCACGGTACTGCGCCATCCTTGGCTGGTGCCCACTGGCGCGCCTTGCCGGGCATGGTAAAATGAGCTTCGTGACTGCTTCGGAGACCATGACGAGAATCGCTCGGGACCCGCACATCTGCGGTGGCTCACCTTGCGTCAAGGGTACCCGCATCCCCGTGTCTGTGATCCTCTCACACTTGGCGGCAGGAGAGAGTTTGGATGAACTCCTTGGCGGATTTCAGGGTTTGACCCGTGAGGACGTTTACGCCTGCCTGGCCTACGCCGCCATGAGCCTTTCCGATCAGCAGGCCACGCCTTGACGCCCGCCTGCCGGCGGATCATGTGCCACCTCCCACGTGAAGTTCTTCGTTGACGAAAACGTCTCACGAGATGCCGTTGAGGTCCTGCGTTTTTTCGGTCATGACGTCACCTATGTGAATGAGACGGCCGACCGGGGCCGCCCTGACACTTGGGTGTTTGAGAGGGCCCAGAAGGAGGGAAGGCTGATCGTGACTCGAGACCGTGCTCTGGCGGGAAAGTGCAAGAGTGGATCAACCGGCGGCATCTTGATTGCCGAGGGCAATCTGACTCGCGAGGAGGAAGCCCGTTTGGTTCGGAAATATCTTTCTGTCTCCGACCCTGGGCACATTCGAGGCAAACTGGTCGTTCTCGTACCGGGAAAAGCTCCAGAGTATCTGTAGGATCAACGGGGCCGATTGCCCCGGCCGGCGCAAGCTCTTCAATCTCTGACGGGGCGCTTCACGTCCCTGGTTTCCCCTTTTGTCTCCATGATTCCGGCGTCCCGTTCGGAGGTGAACGGGACGCCGGAAGATGAACCTTTGCCTATCGCTCCTCACCGAGGTCGCCGTGCGGATGACGGGCGAAGAGGGAGACCCAGGCCACGACGGGGCTCGCCTCGCCGCGTAGGTAGACCCGGAGCGGAAATGTCAGGTGGCGCGTAGGGCTGGCTCGGGCTCGTGATCCCACCACCTGAAACCGGCCCAGAGGGCCGAGAAGACCTAACCGCCTTCGGCGGTGTTTCAGGTGGTGGGATGATGCCGATGAACGACGGAGCATTTCCTGAAACGGAGGGATGATGGAAACAGGAACCAGGGCAAGACGGGAAGGCGACTCGTGGGTGATTCGAAGGAACGGCGAAATGGCCGGGGTGCTGCCGGGAGGGTCTTCCGAACAACACATCCTATTTTGCATGAAGCTCGCGGGAAGCGGGCGTCCCATCATCCAGGAGAGTCATCCGGCGGAAACCCTGGCCGAATTGCGGGAGCGGACGGGATACGGGTTCTGTTCCGGGCCGAACTACTGGTTCGGGATGGCCCTGGAGAGGGGCGAGTGGGACGAGTACGGCGATTTCGCGCGTTGCCTGGAATCCGGCCGCAGTTACCTCTACGGGAATAGCGTGTCGCCCGAAGCGATGGCCAGGAAGAAAACGGCGCTCACGCGAGAGTTCGCGCTGGCGGCGCGTTTCTGTTTCGACCATCCGGACGTTGAACTGTCGCTTGAAATCCGAAGCGGGCGCTCGGGCAACATCGTGAGGGATTATCGGATCCGGCGGCGCGGCGAATACGTCGAAATCGAGCTCCCGCACCATGACGCCGGGGGCGAGCGGGGCTGGATCACGCGCGACTGCAAATACAGGCATCTCGTCAACGTGGACTGAAACCGAAACGAAATGCGCATGAATTCCAAAGGAGGCGTTATGCCGGACGTACTGACCGAGGAAGAAAAGGCCGTGGCCCGTGTTGGCAAAAAGCTCGAAGCCATCAAATTGTTTCGGGCGCGCACGGGAAGCAATTTGACCATCGCAAAAGAAGCCGTAGAAGTGTTCCAGCGCGAACACGGATACGCCGAACCGGGCGGGGAATACGTCCGAAGGTTCGGAACTTTCAATTGTCGCTTCGAGGATGAAATCAACGCCGAAATTGAGGCCGGGTCGAAATTCCTGGGAGTCCATTCGATTCAAGTCCAAAAGATCGGCGGAACGGATACGGAACTGCTGGTGCATTTTCAACGACCTTGCGGCCGATAGAGGGCTGCCATGAGCGCAAAAGAAGAAGTCATTTGTGAGGCGCGCAATGCCGCACATGTCACCGAAGATGCAGAAGGGGTCAATAAGGGTTTCGTGGATGACGCCGACCGTCATCTTTTGGAGCTTCTTCTGATCCGGGAAAACGAGGCTATGGAAAGGGGACAGGTCGCCGACTCCGTGATTCGAAAGATCCTGGAGTCCGGGTTGGAATGTTTCCGCCGGCATCTGCCGGGAAATATCCGGGCCGGAGAGCGCGGGGACACGGCGCAGGAGACGACATGAAAAACATCGAACGAAGCACGGGGACACCGATTCGCGTGAACGGGCTCCCCACCGGGTTTCTTGCCGGGGGCGGTTATTCAGGATGCACGGACAAACTGGACCGAACGGTCCAAGCGGCGGCCGAACTGCTCACGCGCGAATTCGGATGCAAGATTCAAATCCGGTTCAATTCCGACCGGGAAAGCGGCGGGGCCTTTATCGAACCGCCGCCGGCGGGCGAGTTGGGAATTTGCGCGGGCTATTTGCTCGTGCCCCCGAAAGGAATGAGCCGGGGAAAATGGATGGGCCTTCCCATCGGAACATGGCGCGAGGTCGGACGCAAACGGTTTTACGTGGCGTCCAACGTCGGAGTGGGGATGCTTCGAAATCCTCTGATGGCCGATAAGGGATACGTTAAGGACGAGACGGATCACCGCTATTCCTACCGATTCCACCGCAATATCGCGGGTGCGCTTGTGTGGATTCTCGAACACGTGGATCGGGCCACATGGACGACACTGCACACAACCGGGAAGGAGGAGATCAATGGCTGACGCCTTCCCCGGCCGTATCAGTCATGAAAAGTCGGCGGCAAGCAACGTACTGACCCATACCCCGTACCGATTCTTGTATCAGACGACACCGCGCATCGGCGGTCCCGGCTGGGCCTACGGGTGGGTGTCCTATCAGAATCCTTCCGGTCTGCCGGGCCTTGTTCGATCTTTGGAAAGAGAATCCCGGCGGTTGGGAAATGAATGCCGGTTCCGGGCCGACGAAGTGCATTCGGAAGATTTCGACCATCCGGACAATAAGAGGGGAGGACAATGAAACCGACCAAAAAGGAAAAAGCCTGGCTCAAGAAGGTGCAGGCTCTCACCGACGAATGCCCGGCCTGCGGGGGATCCGGTCGGGCGGAGGAAACGGTTGAAAACGAGAATCCTTGTCCGGTGTGCGCGCCCGTGCGGATTGCCGTCCATCGAATCAGGAAGCTGGACAAGCCGCTCGAATCTTTCTCGCTCTACAGCGACGATGACGACGTGGTTCTTTTCGATACCGAGCGAGCGGCGTCGAGAGCAAAGGCCCGATGGGAAAAGGCCGCAGCAAACCACGTTCGGGGTCCTTATCGGCATTTCGGTCGAATCTAACCGAAAGGAGAAAAAATGATTCTCACTCAACGCGCATTCGACAGCCTCTCCCTCGCCATCGGGCGGGTGGCACAAGCCCTGGACGCGCCGACCTATCGGCCGGCCTTCCTGATTCCGAGCTCGGTCTACGCGCTGACGGACCTGGCGCTCAAGTCGGGTTATCCGGAGTACCACGACAAGGTTCACGTCGCAGACGGGGAAAACCACGTGGCGTTCACGGTGACGAACGGCAACGCCATGGTACGCGTGACGTTCCCGCGCGAGACCGTGGAGGAATATCCAATGTTCGACGGCGTACCGGCAACCACGCTCGATTCCGAAGCAGTGCTTCCCGTCGATACGTTGAGGGCGTTCCTCAAGACCGCCAAGGATGGCCCCAGAAGCCTCCCGATCCTGAGGAAGGTCGCCTGCGCAATCAACGGCGACATCACCTTCGCCCACACGGACTTGACCACACCCAAGGTGGTCAAGGTACCCAAGTCCGACAAGAAGTTCCCCGTTGTGGACAAATGCATTCCCAGGAAGAAGCCCGTTTTCAGCATCCACCTCAATCCGATCCTGCTGGTTGAAACGCTTCAAGTCATGGTGAAGACGCTATCGGAGCGGCCCGTTCAACCCTGTTTCACGTTCGAGTTCTACGGCGAAGAGCAGCCCGTCCTCATCAAGGCAAAGAGCCTGGATTCAGAGACCACGGAACTGGGACTCGTGATGCCGATGCGCGACTGATCATTCCAGATGAACGAGGGTATGGAAAGCGTCACGAACAGACCGGCAGGGCAAGCCGAAGAGGCAAGAGGGCCGCACGGCCTTCATCCGAGGAACAAGGAGAAGAGACCTATCCTGAAAGAAGCCGCAAGCATAGGGCAGTCCATCGTAGAGGAGGATTTTCGGTGGAGCTTGCAATCCAGCCGAGGATCGATTCGGCGTTCGGCCCATAGACTCATGGAGCACATGCTGCAAGGAGCCGAATTCGAGGAGGTGTGGAAGGAGTACGCCCGCCTTTTCTGGACGGATGCGATCGACCCGCCGGTACAGAGCGCCGTGAAGGAAGGACTGAAAGCGTACTGCGCAGGGCACAATCCCGCAGCCTATGGGGGAATATCTCACCCGGAGCAGGGATCATGAGACAACAAGGCGTGATCGGCGGCCCGCACAGGCGGCCCGCCGGAAGAAGGCAAAGAGAACAGACAGCGGAGAAGTTGCGGCGCGCCCTCAAGGCATTCATGGCCGAGTATGACGCGCCAGGCCGGGAAAATAGAAAAGAGATCAGGCTTGGACGCGCAGCCCTGGCCGGGACCAGGAAGCGGCAGAAGCACAACCGGAAATGAGACCCCGATGAAAAGGATCCGACCCATCGTCAATCCAGACCTTCGACGCGCGCTGGAGGCATTCAAGGACCGCCCCGGAGGGGACGGGCGCTACGTTGCCGCGTACTGGGAGCCCAACGGGGATGAACTATGCCTGGACAACGGGAGGCGGCTCGAATGCGGCCTCTCGGACAACTGGGCGTGGCTTCGATTCCTGCGGGACCCGGCAAACCGGTACGAGCTTGAGAAGGTACAACTTGGTAACAGCGAGCACACGGCCAATGACTGGGTCGTGTTCGACCTGAAGACGAACGTCGTCTTCGTCGCCGATGCCGGAGGAGCAAAGGCATTCGTGCGCCGCCCCCTTCGCTACGCTCCGGGGACGGCGATATGAAAAATCATGGGATCCATGCGCCGCCAGTGGGCGCACTGAAATCAGATGGAAGAAAGCACTGCCGACAGGGCAGCAGGAAGGAGACCTCAAGATGAAAGACCAGGAAACACAGGTTGAAGCCCGCACGGGCGAGGAACCGGAAAAGCCAACCGATGCATCCCCAGTCGGTGGGGAATCATCGCCCCATACGCCGGGCACTGGGGATGATGAGTCGAATCGCGACGAGACCGCCACGCCGGTGGACCCGTCCTGCGCAGTCCTTCCTTCGCCCGCCGAAGCGGGCTTCGCGAAGGCGGGAGCTGCTACGGAGGGGGAAACGACGGAGACAGAAAAAGACAAGGCTGAGACGGACACGGACGATGAGCCCGCTGACGACGTACCATCCCCGGCCGCGGCGGCCGGCGGCGAGGCGCAGGCACTGCCAGAAGGCGAGCGAACCGGAAGGGAAGTCATCCCCTCCGCTGCGCTCCACGAACGAGGAGATGAAGAATCACGGGGGCCTTGCGTCGTCGTGACGCTTCAGTTTGCGGACCAAGGCGTCTTGATGGTGGTCTCGTCAACACTGGCCGGGGCGCCCGTCCTGGGACCGCGCAAGGTCCGGGCGGAGGACATGGGTGAGACACTACGGAGCGTTGTGGCGGGTTACCGACTCGACCTGGAGAAATTCAGGCTCGAGAAGAAAGCCAAAGAGGAAAAACAGGCCCGAAGGATCAAGACGAACACGGCTTCACGTGCCGGCATCACACCCAGTGCGCCGGCGACGAAAGCGGCGGTGCATACGGCCGGCCAGGCCACGGCTGGAACGCCCCCCGTGACAGGATCTCCAGAGAACGGGCCGCCTGCCGGGACAAAATCGGGTCAGCCGAGCCTCTTCTGAGAGGACAACGAACCCATCCGGAAGAAAAGGAATACAGGAGCACAAGATGGAAACACCACAAGAAGGCAAGACCAAAGAAGCACCCCCATCCCAGGGACAATTGGAAATGAGGAAACGGGTGTTCGTCTACGACGGCAAGCGATTCCCCGATCCGGATCCCGGCGCAAGCATCACGCAGGTGCGGGACGTCCTGCGCGGGGCGTTTCCGGAGCTGGCCGAGGCGGAGACGCAAACCAACACCCTGGCGGACGGCACGGAGGAGATCACCTTCCGGAAAGTCGCGGGACGAAAAGGCCGCTAGAAGCCGTCGTTCGGCGGCAGCGGCCATGGCGAAAACGGGGGCGATCAGCCGGATCCTGAACGGACTCATCAAGGTCCCGGCCGACCCCATGAGCGAACAGGTGTGGGAGTTCCTCAGAATGGAGCCCTCGGCAGGAGAGCTGATCAAGCGGGGCGATGAAATCCTGCAAGCCGTCCGAACGCTCGAAAGGCGAGTAGGGGGCGTGGAGGCCATCATCAAGCGAATCCAATGCACTCGGGCCATTCCTTCGAAAACAACGCCGCCAGGCCTGTAAGTCTATCGGCCATCCGGGGACTCCTTCTCGCCGGCACCCACCGGCTGAGGTACAGCTGGATGGCAGAACAGCTCGAGTCCCTTCTTGAGGTAAAGAACTTCCTGCTGGCCGCGCAGCGCCACCTGCCGGCCCGGGCCGAGTACCTGGGAAACGTGCTGCGGCAAAGAGGAGCGCTCAGCTGCTTCCTGGAGTTCTTGAACGCCCTCAGGGAGGAGGACGTTCTCCCCATACCGGACTACATGGGCGAAGAGGCGGATGAGATCACGACGACGATCCCCCTCAACGTCATGGGGATCCATTACGACTCGCTTCCGGACTTCGGGAAAGCCGCGTGCCTGGCGGCGGCGATGTGTAGCGACGACCCGTCGTTCCTCGGTCCTCTCCATGACGCCGCCTGCGTTCCCCTGCGAGAGGAATTCTGCGTCTGGGGCGGAGTCTGCTCAGGGCAAGAAGACCTCAAATGGCTGCGAGGCGTCAAAGCCGGGCGGCAGTGGAGACATCTCCCAAGCCTCCTCACCTGGGTGCTCAAGAAGGGCGGGAACGCGTTTGTCGACTACTCCGATGAGGAGTTCTGCGAGATGGGGGAGCCGAACTGGGACGACATCGATCACGTGGTGAAGGAGTACGCCCGCGCCAGGAGCATTCTCGGCCGCGCGACCTGGATGCGCGACCGTGTGGATGAAGGAGGAGCGCCCCGCCTCAAGGAAATGGCCTGCATCCTTGAAACGGGGATGAACAACTTTCTGAAGGGACGATTTCATGACAACCGGCAGCTCACTCTTTGGCCTCATCCCGGACATTGAGCACGCGGCTCAGGAACTGCGGGCCCGGATCGACGTCTACGACGAATCGATCCACGTGGCCGTCCGGTCCGAGCGGGGAATCCGCCGTATGGAAGTCGCACCGGAAGATCTGGCGCACGCCTTCCAGGGAATCGCGCTCACAAGCGGAATCCTGCCCAAGGGCACGGTCTTCTGGGCATCGCGAGGGACCGGGACCCGAATCGGCGTCGAAATCCCACCGGGCCGCCGGGACGTCACGTGGCGGGAAAGTAGCGGGCGGATCCGGTCGGGTAGGATTCCATATCCCCGACTTCTATTTATCGGAGAGGAGCGGTCCTACCGTCTCTACGCCCTCAAGAGCACACCACTGGAAAGGTCCACCGTCCTTTGGGAGGCGCCTTTCCCGAACATCTACGCCGACGGAAGGATCTGCCGGGGAACAGCGCCCTTCCCGGACGCGCATCCGCAAACGATGATGAAAGCCTTCGACGTCTTCATGGAGAGCGAGTTCAACGCGGACCTGTCGGGAAGGCGTTGCCATTCCTACCCGGAAGACGTCCGACGACTTTGGGAGGGAATACGAGGTCGAAGGCGCTTCCCGGAAATCCAGTTGATCAAGACGCACCTGACGCTGGGAGACCTGATCGGAAAGGACCATGGACCCGACTTGCGATAGCCAAACTCGAGCATGGCTCAGAAGCTTGGTGGACTACCACGTCTACACGGGAGAGTCGCTGCCGCCCGTTGCAAGCCTGGCGGGATACGACTACGTGCTGGCGGGAAACGGCCTCTTCAAGAGGGCACAGAACGCGCTCCTATCGGCGACCATCCGGACGGCCGCGTTCAAAGCGCCGCTCCTTCCCACCTTGGAGGAAAGCCTGTCGCTGACGCATGGAAGAGTTCCCGGAAGGCTCATGGGACTGGCACTCAAGGAGAGCCGAGAAATGGCGGAGGAGATGTCGCCGCGCGAGACACTCTTCTTGATCCGGTACGATCCAGAGGCGCAGACGTATACCCTCGAGCATCCCGAGACGGAGGTTGGCACGTTCGCCGGCGTGGAGTACAGGGTTGAGGATCCCACAAACATTCTGGTCGACCTTCACAGCCACCACAATATGGCGGCCTGGTTCTCCGAAACGGACGACCGCGACGAGCAGGGACTACGAGTGTACGGAGTACTGGGACGAGTCGGCACACGGCCGGAGCTGGCGCTGCGAGTGGGCATCTACGGACACCATGGTGCGATTCGAGCAGAAGACGTTTTCGATGGCGTAACGTCACTCGTGGAAGAGGACGGGGGATCCGAGCCGCGCGATCTGAAAGAGGAAGCCGGGAAAGGAGATCCGACCTCCCGGGATCCCGACACGGAGGGAACACTGGTCCTTACGGGGAAAACCGCACAGGGACTATTCGAGCAGCTCAGAAGGTGCTGGGAAGCCCTGACCCCACGAGGACGAAGATGAAAAGAGGGGGACAGGTCATCGTCCCCTCCGCTCCGCTCCACGGACGACGAGATGAAAAATCATGGGGGCGTTGCGTCGACTTTTCGCCTCTCTGGAGAATGGTCTTCAACACACGAGCAGAGTTTTCGATTCTCCACGTGGGCTGCGGTGGAACAGGCAGTTTCCTCTCCGGAAGCCTGGCGAGACTCGCCCATACGGCGAGGAGAACAGGACTAACCCTCGACGTCGTATTCATCGACCCGGACACGGTCACGGAAGCAAACGTAGGACGCCAAAACTTCTGCCCCGCCGACGTGGGGCGTCCAAAGGCAGAGGCTCTGTCGGAGCGGTACAACCGGGCGTACGGGTGGAACAGCACGGCGGTGGTCGAACACTTCAAGGTGTGGGCAAACGACCATAAAGCCAATCGACACATCGGGGGACTCGTTGTCGGCTGTGTAGACACGGCGGCCGCGCGCCGGGAAATCGCGGAGTGGATCCAAGGAGCATGGGGGGGATGGTTCTGGCTGGACCTCGGCAACCACCGGCTGTCGGGACAGGTGCTTTTCGGAAACTTGGCGCGCAAAATCGGTCCCCCCGATCGAGTGGAAGGAGTTCGACTCCTGAAAGGTCTGCCGCTTCCCTCCTTTCAACACCCCGATTTGCTACAGGACGAGCCGCAAGAGGCCGGGTCGGCCATCCTAGCCGCTCCCGCCTTCGCGACTCGTGCTACGCAGCGAAGCCCTGCTTCGCAGAGTGGCAAGCCCGCTACGGCGGGCGAAGGAAGGTCCGGCACCGCTTCCGCGTCCTGCGGGCGGAGCGACACACCGACGTCCTGCGCCGCGCGCATCGAGCGAGGCGAACAGGGGCTGTTCGTCAACCAAATGGCCGCGGCCGTAGGGGCGGAGTACCTGTACGACATGCTGGTCACGGGGGAGATGAGGCGCTTCGCCACATACTTCGACCTCGAAAGCGGTTCGATGAGATCGCTCGCGACAACTGAGGCCAACCTTCGGCGGTTCAGCCGCCGGGAGAGAAAGCAGGACGGCAGCAAAGCGACCCCACTTCAGGCAGCCGCCGCATAGCCGGCGGCACACCCATCACACGAAAGGACAGGACAATCATGCCAGAGATTTGCGCGTCAGTGGATCCCAACATCATCAGGGAACTTCCACGGTTTTTCGGCAGCTGGGTCTGCGCCCTCGGGGAACTCCTGCAGAACGCCTACCGTGCGGGGGCAGGGAAAGTCGATATGATGGTCGACAAGACCTCAGGGCTCCTGTCGATCACGGACGACGGCGCGGGCATGGAAGAACCGGGAGTCCTTCTCCGGGCGGGAGCCAGCGGCTGGAATGGCACCGTGGTGGATCCTGCAGGGCTGGGATTTTTCGCCCACCTGGCCTTCGTCACGCAGACGTGCGTTACATCGGGACGCCCGGGGCGACGATGGCGTCTAACTCTGACGCCGGAGATCCTAAGCGGAGGGCCGGCGACCTGGGAGAACGTGACTGCGACGGAAGCGCAGAGCGGCACGCGAATCGAGCTCACGCTGAAACCCGGAGCGATCGCACTCAAGGACGAAGAGGTTGAGGAAACCGTCCGATCGGCACGAGCCTACTACCCCTTCAGGCTCACACTGAACGGACGGGTCATCGAGCCCCGGAGCCGGTTCCAACCGCTGCTCACCGTAGAAACGCCGGCGGGACCGGCCAAGATCGGTCCGCGACCGGGAGCGTACCGAGGCGGATTCCATGCCGTATGGGAACACCGCGTGATCGGATCGGAGATCGGCGGATCCTCCGCCTTTCAGAACGGGATGCAGGCGGCCGCGAAGAAGTGCCGAAGACCCATGCTTGCGAAGGAACTCATGTGTCTGCATTGGGAGTGGTTTGTAAGTCCCGACTGCGGGGTGAGGCCCAGGCTTCCGGAGAGGAGCGAGCTGATCGACAACGAAGCCCTGAAGAACGCCTGCGGGTCTCTCCTTGATGCCGTCGTCACCATCGTTGAAAAGGCGATCACGGGGGCCGGTGACCTGCCCGACAAAATCGGGGCAATGGACGACGATCTGTGCAAGCAGCTGGGCGGCGGACTGCTACCCAAGGAACTGATAACCGGCATCTGGCACACCATCTGGGAGGAGCTCATACCTGGGTACGTCAGGGTAAGCTGGAATAATCCCACGGACTTCGAGTGCTGGTACCGGGAAAACAACGGGATCATGGTCCGGCGATTGGGAAGGTATTTCTATACGCGCAGGGCCGTCCTGACCAGCTCGTCCGACCTGGAGCAGACACTGAACCTCCTGGGACACGATACGTCGTTCATACCCGGGGCCGTGAGCCCCAGGGTCATCATCAGGGGGCTGAGGCAATCGAACGAAAGCCCCGATGTGGCCTTGGCGGAGTCGATCGAGGTGGAAGGAATCGGGTCGATTCCGTTCATCCTGAAAGACGTCGAGGAAGAGCGTGCCGAAGCGCCGTACGCCGAGGACGAGTCTGGGAGACCCTTGGAGGTGGAGAAGCTCATCGTGTACGCAGGCAGCCCGGAAGAGTTTATCCGGGTGCTCGAAGGGGGCGACGAACGGTTTTCAAACGCGTTCTTTCTCGCCCGGCACTACTTGGGGGACGAGTGGGAATGGTGCGACGTCGATGGCGAGGACGTCTCCATAAGTCACGGTACGATCCGCGAGGAACTGATCGAACAGGTGACCAAAGGATTCCGTGCTGATCGGCTCCAGGCCACCGAGCGGTATTTCAAGACGAATGCCGCAGTGGACCGGGTACGAACGGTTCGGGAGGACCTGAGCGCGGCCACGAAGGAAATCGCGCATCCGTTCATGTCCGACAAGCGCGAGATCGAGGACTTGCTCGAAACGGCGGCGACTAATCTTAGGAAGGCCGAAAGACTCGTCCTCAAGGAATGCACAAGACTCAGGAAGGAAGCCGGGATGGCCTCCTCAGAGGAGGCGGGCGGCGTGCCGGCCTAAGAGGCCGGTAGCGCGAGCTCGGAACAGGTCCAAGAAGAAAACAAATGCCGGCGGCAAGCCGATGGGCCGCGGGACATGAGACGGAGGAACCACGCGAAACGGACGAGGAAGAGGCCCCCTGATCGTAGCCTTCGGAGGAGGCGTGAACTCGACGGCGATGCTGATCGAGATGCACGCCCGGGACATCCGCCCGGACCTCATCCTATTTGCGGACACCGGCGGCGAGCGGCCTGAGACATACGCCCACATCATCGACTTCAATGAATGGCTGACAGACCACGACTTGCCCGGCATCCAGGTCGTCCGGGCCGTCCGGCGAAACGGCAAGACGCACACGCTCGAGGAGAGCTGTCTGAGACTGAGGCAGCTCCCGTCGCTGGCGTTCGGCGGGCACTCCTGTTCGCTGCGGTTCAAGAAGGAGCCGCAAGACAAGTACGTCAACCACTGGCGGCCGGCCGAGGAGGCGTGGCGCAGGGGCTCCCGGTGCATCAAGGCCATCGGGTACGACGCCGGCGAGACGCGCAGGACGTTCCGTGTCCCGGAAGACGATCGGAAATACGAATGGTGGCACCCGCTCGTGGAATGGGGACTCGGACGGAGCGAGTGCATAGAGATCATCGCACGGGCGGGCATCCCGGTACCGAGAAAGAGTTCGTGCTTCTTCTGCCCGGCCATGAAGAAACCGGAAATCCTGGGTCTCAAGGAGGAACACCCGGATCTCCTGCGAAGGGCGCTCGATGTGGAGCGCACATGGCAGGAGAGCGACCATGAAAAGAAGAGCACCCGCGGCCTCGGACGCCGGTTCGCATGGAGCGAGTTCATGGCGGCGGTAGAGGCAAGAAACAGGACGCGAGGACTCTGGGAGGAAAAGGAACTGCGGGCTGCCGCATGATGGACGCGGGAGGGTAAGCAAGGAGATGAGCCGGCGAACATGAGGGTACACACGCAAAGCGGCGGGCAAATGGCGCTCCTGTGGGGTGCCGATGGAAACCGCGCCCCCTGCACTTCCCCCTCCGTAGCAGCTACTGCGGAGGACGGGTCGCTCCGGGGACGAAGAGTGGAATCAGCTTACAGTCCTTGCGCCGCGCCAGTCGTTTCCGCGCCTATCCTGACAAGTGAGCCGTCTGGATACGGAAGGAACGGGGCGCAGGAGCCCGTGCGAAAGCTCCTCCGGGAAATCCACGTGCGCTTCGAAGAGAGGAAGAACTGTGAGTTTGTCGACCCCGGGCGAGTCCTTTCGTCAAAGGACGCGTACACGGCCGTCAAAGCGCTTGCCACATGGGACCGCGAAGCCCTGGTCACTCTGTTTCTCAGCAGCCGGTGCGACGTCATCGGCTACGAGATCAGCGGCGTAGGCGGAATCAACGCGTGCGGGGTCCGAGTGAACGGGCTCCTCCGAAGCGCGGTCCAATGCGGTGCAGCGAGCCTCATTGTCTGCCACAACCATCCGTCCGGAGACCCCCAGCCGAGCGAAGAGGATCGGAAAGTGACCGTTCAGATACGGGATGCGTCCAAGATTCTTGAGCTGACGCTTCTCGACCATATCATCATCGGGCACGACAAACATTTCAGCTTCGCAACGGAGACGGAGCTCCTCAAGACGGACAACAGACTTCAGCGAAGAGCTCGCCGGAGAAACAGGCCACGAAGGGCGTCCTGGTCGGTAGGGCCGCTCGGACTGTAAGGAAAAAGAGAGCAGACGCATTTCACGGGAGAACCACATGACGGGGTATTCATGCAAACTCGACATCACACTGGGCGGGATTACGCCACGGGAGGAGGGCTGGCTTAGAAAAGAGCTTGAACCACGCCCCCTTCGCTCCGCTCCGGGGACGATGAAAGGAATTGCCATCGGGTCGTTACATCGTGTGGAGGCAGATCGCGGGTTCCGCCGGAAATGCGGAACCCAGTGCTGCGCCTGGCCGCCCTTCTGGTGGTCCCTCGTGACAAGCTCGACGGTCGCCGCCAGGAAAGGACGGCAGAACAAGGTCCTTCGGGTCCAGTGCGATCGAAGCTGCGCCATCCTGCCCCTCTGTCGGCTGATTCAACGTTTTCTAAAGGACTTCCGCCCAAAGGAGTGCTTCGGGTTTGGGTGGTCGCACAACATAGTAGAGCTGGCAGGAGATGCGCCGGGCGGTGGGGCCGCCTTCATCACGCCCCGGCGAATCGCATACATCAACACGGCGGGCTGGCTGCGAGTGCGAAAGGAAGCCTTCGCAAAACAGACGGATCGAACTGACAAGCGAAAGGCAGGTGTTTCGTGAGCGATCGGTGCCGTTTCGAAATCGAGCTGCGTGAGGAGGACCTCGAAGTCGCGGAGAAGATCCTGGATACGGAGCTTGACGTCATCGAGAAAAGATCAGGTCTCGGCGGCACAATCGTGCGAGCGGTGGATGAGTCGGCGGACGTTGGCCATTACCACGGACGGGACCGACTCGCAAAGACCGGCATGGTCTACCGGGGCCACCACGGACCCGGAAATGAATTCGGGGCATGCGCATTCGTCGGGTTTGGAGGCCGCGACCACGACGTGCCTGTCGACCACAACGGCACCCCCATTGTGACGGTTGGCCGGAATGGCAGGCCGCTAAAAAAGGATCTCGCGCTGATCAGGGACTACGAGACGGCGTTGAGGCGTGCAGCAGAGACCCTGGATGGTCACGATTCGAGAAAAGAGTGAGACGCACCAGCGGCGGCAGGGAAACGCTCGATTACTCGATGTCACAGTGCCATGGAGGGCAGAGCATGGAAGACGGCGTCGGCGGTCAGCAAGCCGCATAAGATGAGCAAGGCGCCGCCGGCGAGTCATCGAACCGTCCAATCAAGCGGGGAGGGAAGCAGCATGAAAATAAACCGTCCAGGTGTCATTGAGCTTGGGACGTTGGGCATCCGGATCGATCTCAGCAACGGGGGCGCCGGGACGATTCGTTCCGATCTACATGAACCCCAGCCCGATGCGTGGAGCCCGGAGGAGAGGGAGAGATGGCTCCGTTACGACGGGGCCATGCATGCGATCGAATCGTTGGTCCTCGCCCATGCCTGCGCGGGCGTAGACGTGATGGATGCCGCCTACATCGAGGGGATCGAGACGGCGGTTGAAGCGTGCTCAAACGTGTCATGAACCGCAGGCGGTCGGGGGCATGATTCGCAAGGCGTCGCGGAGCAGTGCGGTCACCGCGCCGCAGCTTGACGATGGTGGGCGCCTTCGGCGTCGTTTGATCCGGAGGACGTGCCTACGAAATTGCGTCCGTCCAAACCCAAGCGGGCAAAAGGTACGTATCGGTGTTGGCCTACAGCGCTCGGGGCCGGATCATCAGGCAGTTCCTCACCGATGCGGATGCCGCACGCGAAATCGGCACGATGTTGCCGCGGGTGGATGGCGGTCCGCCCGCTGCGGCAGCGATGACATTCCCCCATGAGCGGAGTATCCTTGGGAAAGGAACGATGAAGAGGAAAAGCCAATCTGTGAACGGAAATATCCGCAAAATGGTTCGCCGGATCGTCGCGCAATTCCGTCCGGAACAGGTCTACCTGTTCGGATCTCGTGCGCGAGGGAGCGCAAAAAAGGACAGCGACGCGGACCTGTTGGTGGTCATGCCGGTGAATGGGTCGAAGCGAGAGAAGCGAATCCAGATCGGGGTGGCTCTTCACGACATCCCGATGGCGGTTGATGTGGTTGTGGTAACACCGCAAGAGATGGAAAAATGGAAAGACATTCCGGCCATGATCCCCAGGGTTGCTCTCAAGGAAGGGAAGCTCCTGTATGCCCGAGCCTGCCTTAATCCGTCGGCAAGGGGTTTGATCGCGTAGGGGCGAGCTTGCTCGCCCTCTTGGCGGGCCGCCAAGGCAGCCCCTACGCGGCCCACCCAACGGGTGAGCCGGTTTCCCTCGGCAGCCGGGCGTTGTCTACGGATTAGGGGCCTGATGCCCTTCTTGAAATCGTGCGGCCTTGGGTGCAGAAGGCGGAGAACGATCTCAAAACGCGGCCCTGACGTTGCGCTCCGAAGAAGACTGCCCGACCGACACCGCCTGCTTTCATGTTCAGCAGTGTGTCGAGAAATACATCAAGGCCTTCCTGACGCTACGAGTGATTGACTTCCCGAAGGTGCATGACCTGAAACAGATCATTGCGATCTTGCCCGGTGATTGCAGAATTCCTTTCACGGTGGAGGAACTGCGACGTTTGACCGACTATGCCACGATGCGTCGCCGGGCGAAAGCCTGAGCGCCGAGAGACTGTTCGAGATTATCTCCAGGTAGATCCCCGACAAAGCCATGGAGGCGGTTGACCGTCGTCCCGTCTGCCTGTGCGTCCCTGCATGCAGACAGGTCGCCCAGTTGGCCGTTACGGTTCCATCCCCAGCATTTGAGCGTTCCATCGGAGGCCGCTCGAGCAGGATCTCGCGCTGATCAGGGACTACGAGACGGCGTTGAGGCGTGCAGCAGAGACCCTGGATGGTTCCGATTCAGCATCAGCGTAAAGCGTGCCACCAACGGCAGGCAAGCATCGGACACAAAGAAGACAGCAAACACTATGAAAAACCTTCCACAAGGAGCAAAGGCGACATGACCGTTGACACGCCTCCCGACCGACTCCATCGCAGGAGGGTAGGGGTCCACACCCCCGAGCCCTGGGTGGCCCGAAAGATTCCGGAACAAAACCGAAAAGGGAGAGGCGCACGCCCGCTCCTGGACTACGCTTTTGAAGTCAACCCACAGGAGATGTATGCGAAACCGGACGGCTCGCCGGCGTTTGTCATCTGCCGAATCCCGTTCGGCTCGGGTGAGTACCTCTCAGACCAGGAGGAAGCCAATGCGCAGCGAATCGCCGCGTGTGTCAATGCGTGCAAGGGTCTCGACTCGAGGGCGCTCAGCGAAGGAAAGCTGGCGGAGGTGGTCAACGCGATGGACCGTGTTCTCGACTGCCTTCGGGTAAACGTGGGACTCGGAGACGCCCGGCTCATAGGTGAGGAAACGCTGGAGAAAGCCCGTGAGGCCCTTGAGGCCCTGCGAGGCCCGGGGAGGGGACACTGGTGGAAAGCCGAGAGGGAGCGGGAAAGGAACGAGACATAAATGTCAACCGATGCGGACATGACGTCCGAGCCTGAGCGCACCCCCACGGACGCAACCAACAAACCGGATCTGCGAGAGTCCGTTATCCTCATGGAAAACATCACAATTGAGTCAGAGGGGACGGACGGAAAAGGTTATGAGAAACTCATTCGCGGTGGAGAGACCGTCGGGTATCTCCTACGACTGAGAAGCGGCTGGGGCCTCCGGCACTACAGCGACAAAGGGGGATGGCGCCTGGAAACCAACCCCGCAAAAGCACTCCAGATCATTCGGGGGGAGCGCACACCAAAGAAGCATCCCGCCACAACGTTGGCCCGCGCACCCGGACAGACCGAGTAGAAACAGAACAAGTCCACCCCCGTCCAGGCACACACCGTCAGGACGGATCCACCCCATGAAACCAAGAGCGAGAGACAGTTCAGCCAGGAACCGGAGAAACGAGATGACACCAATAGCAGCAACCGCGGAGAGCACTTCAGAAGTCACACCTCCCGGAGACCAACTCATTCTCATCGAGGTAAGGAAGAAGCAGGCTGCCATGCGGCGGGTCGCCGTGAGGGACATCGTCCTTTCCGGACCCGCGCCCGACGTAAAAAAGCTGGCCGACTCGATCGGTCGGGTCGGACTCCTCCAGGCGCCGACCCTTGAGGCCGCTGGCGACGGGCGCTACCGGGTTCGGGCGGGCCGCCGGCGCGTGTGGGCCCTTCGATCGCTTGGCTGGGAGATGATCGACGCAAGGGTTTACGACGAGGGGGACCTGAGCGAAGTGGAGCGCGTAGGGATTCTTCTCACGGAAAATGGGAACCGATCTGAAAACCCCGTGGCTGAACTGGCAGCGATCGAGAGGCTTGTCGCCTCCGGACTTACGGCAAAGGGCATCGCGAAAAGCCTGGGGCAACCCAGCACATGGGTAAAAGCGCGGCTCGCCCTTCGAAACCTCTCACCCGACCTACGGAAGGCGCTTGAAACGGGGACGCTGACGCTGAGCACGGCCCTGCGCGCAGCGAGACTCAATAAAGAAGAGCAAGGCGCCCTGGTCGAGAAATGGCAGGAGGAAGGAGCAGAACGGATCAGCCTCGACGCCGTGGAGGCCATGAAAAAGAAGGAACCGGTGTCCGTTCCCCTCCGGATGTTCGCCACCGACCCGACCAAAGGAAACGAGCCGCTGGAGCGGGTGCGAAGAATCAAGGAGGGCCTACGGGACCTTCTGAAGGAACTAAAGCACACGGGCAATGAAGGGGCCGCGAAACATGCGCAAGAAGCCTACGAGTGTCTTGGACGCCTGCGCGCGGCCCTCGAAACAAAGGAAGGAAAAGACTGATGGCACGAGCACTGGCCGTCCCGCGCGGTTGCGGGAGCCGAAAAGGGGGCGGCATTTACCTGGAAACGGGAATGAGCCCCTACGGGACCCCCATCGAGGAACTCCTGATTGACCCACCGCTCAGCGAGAAAGACGGAGGGTCCCCCAATTGGTTCAGACCCCACCGGTCCCCCATCCTGTTCGAAAAGGACGGCGCCTGGCATGTCCTCATCTGGGTGGGAAAAGAGTTCTACGAGAGCGTCTGGGATTTCATTGAGGAGGTGCGAGTCGCCGGCGTCTCACGCCGGGTACCGGAGCATCTCGATTTCTCCAAACTGACGGCGAAGTCGCGAATGTTCTTCGTCCACCCGACGGCTTGGACGAGGGCGGAGACCGAGTCGGACCCGCTCTGCTTCTGTCCCAAGAAACTCCACTTCACCCTTCGACAGGAGCCCTCCTGTATCGGGGGATCGCTCTATCTGACGCCCCCCACGCTCGTGGAGAACAAGACCAAGTGGAGAGGTCTCCCGTGCGGCCACCGGTACAAGGTCTGCGGCCTGGCGCCCGGTGACGACCTGCCGGGTCTTGTCGAATTGATCGCCAAGATGCAGGTCGGACCGGGCATGTTCCTCCAGACTGCGATCACGGGGATCGCGCTCGTGCGCAAACACGACGGCTCGTTCGATCCGAAGGTCGCGGAACATGTCCGCAAGGCGGAGCAGATCGAGGTGTTTGAAACGGACGCGTAGAGGCGAGCGGCCGTAGCCCGGGCGGCTGGAGCCGAACGAGAGGGACACGATGGGAAGGACAACGAAGGCTTGGGTCTGGACGAAGGAAATGGATGCCTTGCTGAGAGAAGCCTACCGTGTGCGTCGAAGAGGGATAACCGCCAGGCTCGAAAGAGACCTCCACGTCTCAAGGCACTCCATCGGGAAACGGGCACGGCACCTGGGGCTGACGCGACCGGCCGAAGCGGCGTGGACCCCAGCGGAAACAAGGATCATCGAAGAGCTGGGATACCTGAGCGTCTGGCCCCTGCAGAGAAGGCTCTTCAAGGAAACGGGCGTACTCCGATCGCTGGGCGCGATCGCCATGAAACGCAAGAGGATGAGGCTCCGAGGGGAATTCGGGGGATACACGTGGAGTCAGACCGCCGAAGGGCTGGGCGTAAGCCCCCATAAGGTCGCTCGCTGGTGCGAGGAAGGAAAACTGCGTTCCATCGTGAGGAACCCGGAGGCAAGCCATACGAGCGATGAGCGTCACTGGATCGAAGAGCGGGACCTGCGGTCCTTCATCATCGAGCATCCCGAAGAGCTAAGACTCGGTACCGTTGACGCACCCTGGTTCATCTCGATCCTGACCAAGGATGGCGGTGCGACGGCAGGCCAGGTACGCCGGACCGAACCCACGCGCAAGGATTTCACAGCGCAGACCACCGTCGTGCCGGCCCTGGCAGCGGAGCGGGCGGTCGCCGCCCTCGCAAGCCAGATTACGGAGACCTTGAAGGGGCGCGTGCCGGTCTATGTGTGGGCAAACATCACGGAAGAGATTCTCACGAGCGGAACGCTTCCGGCCGCTCGCCGGCGGCGGGTCATGGAGGACGATACAAGCGAGGAAGCGGCATGGGTACGGGCGCTGGAAGCGCTGCACCGACTACGGGAGCCGCTCTCCAAGCTCGGGGCGCAGCGGCTCCAGAAGGTCCTCTCCCTCGTTCGACTCACCCTGGGGGGCGTCCAGCCGGAGTCGCTTCTCGAAGCGGCCTAGCAACACAGCCCAAGCAGCACCCACTGTTCCGCATCGCCGAGGACCGCAAGCCACCCACCCATTCGGGAGCAATGGGGACGTCGCGGCCGTGCCACAGACCATTCAAGAGGAAAACCCCACATGAAAAGAGAGAACGATCCCCTTCAAAACCTCGTCAGCGGCGCCCTCCGCGGAGAACCGGCCGCCGAGAGATATTTTCGGGAGCTGGGCGAGAAGGTCGCCCGCACCATTATGGGACCCGCAACGCGAGGGGTGCTGGGGACCCTCCAGCAGGACCTCGGAAACGAAGGACCCGCCGCAAACGATCTCTTATTCCGGGCCGCCGCAACGTTCGGCCTTATCGAGGGCGGACGGATCCTGAGCGGGCAGCAGTAGGACCGGAGGCCCAAGTTGAAGAACCTTACTGCCTCGGAGAGCACGGGGACGGAGCCCCACCCGGAGAAACAAGAGACTCGATCATTCCTAAGAATCGGCGGGGCGCACGTTTACGTGGCGGATATTCTCACCCAGCCGGCAGGCAACATACATACACTCGTGCTCGCGCGGTTCTACGGGGCACGCGAGGCCGTCAAGGCCGTGGCTTCCGGGCTATGGCTTCGAAAAGAGGTCTTCTTTTGTCGCGACGAGAATGCGGACGGGAAAGTCCTCGAGCAACTGGAGCAAGACCACTACATATCGACCGAGGAGGGCATCGCGAGGCTCCGGCTTGAACTTGACCTAAAGTACGAGCGAAGCCACTCCACCGTCCGGACGGGCGTCAGCATGATGACCCTCCTTCACCCTCAGGCGTGCGGACAGATTGCCGAAGAAAGGAGCTTCTACGTCATCGTTCCAAGAGGGGAGGACCCTCTGGGAGCCTTCGTTCGCGCCGCCAACCGGGCCGTCACCATACCCATTCCGAGTCACCTCGCCGGGCCCCTCTGGAAACGGATGCAGACACAGAGAGACATCATCCCGCTACATGGGAGAGGACAGTTCGAAGGGTTCAGCGTCCGCACCACTCCCAGGATCAAGGAGGACGTCACGCGGATCGTCCGAGCGCAGGCGAAGGTCGTGAATATCGAAGACGCGCGACACGCCTCGAAAACTCCACCCCGAGCAAAGGGCCGCGGGGAGAGACCGATTCGCCAAGCGGCGTAAAACGCCGGCGGCCCTAGAACGAAAGGAGCAATCCCATCCACGGAGAAGGACAGATTCGGCTCGGATTTTATCCCGCGCCCCCCAAAGTCGTGGAGGCGTTGCGGACAGCGGTCCACAATCCCGGGACCACGTTCGCAGCCCTGGATCCGTGCGCGGGAGAAGGAGCAGCGCTCGCAGGTCTGACCGGCGGAACCCGGGCCATCACGTACGGAATCGAACTTGATCAGGTGCGGGCGCGGCGCGCCGGCGAGAAGCTCCAGCACGTGCTCCACACGAGCCTGTTCGACACCTTCATCGAACCCGGCAGCATCTCGCTCCTTCTTCTCAACCCGCCCTACGACGATGCCGGAGGCCGCCGGCTCGAGGAGCGATTCCTGCGACGGGCGTGGCCGGCACTGAAGCCAGAGGGGGTTCTCGTTTTCATTGTGCCGGAGATTCTCCTCAGAGACTACCAAGTACGCGTTGTTCTTGGATGCCGGTTCCACTCCATCAAGGCCTACCGTTTTCCCGAGGGAGAGTACGAACGATTCCGGCAAATATTCGTCATCGGCAAGCTGAGGGCCGACCCGGATTGGCACAGGCGTGAGCACGACATCCCGACCGAGCCCTTCGAGAGCTTGGGCAAACATCTTCGGGTTTCCGGACCCTGGAGCATTCCGTACGGAAAAGCGCTCTCAACCTTCACCTGCACGGAGGTCAGCGAAGATGACGTAAGGGCCGAGCTCGAAACGGGCACTTCGGCCCGGTGGCTCGCCGACAAACTGCGGGGAACCTTCGCGCAGATGGAACGACCCCTCATGCCCCTCAAGAAAGGCCACATTGTGCAGCTCCTCCTGGGCGGATTTCTGGACAACACGGTGATCGAGCTTCCCGGAGAGAAAGGTCCCAGGCGGGTGGCCGTCAAGGGATTTTCCCAAAAGCACACGCATACGTTCGAAGACGAGGAGAAGGGCAAGACGATCATCCGGGAATACATGCAATGCGGAGTCAATATCCTTGACCTCGCCACGGGACAAATCGAGGAGATGAGATTTTGAGCGCTGCCGTTGAAACCATCGGACAGGAAGGCCCATGGCCGGGACACACGCCCACGGGAGAACCCAGCGCCGGAGAGGACGGTCCGGTCGAGGTAAGCGGAAGTTCCGCCCTCCGGTTTATTGAAGAGCACGGAGACCTTCTCCTTAACCGTGTTGTAGACGCCTACCCCCCACTGTACGGGGGCACGGTACCGCCCGCCGTGGCAAACCACGTGGCCGGGCTGAAACGAACGCCTTTCCCCGCGCAGCAGCACGCGATCGCGGCGCTGTGGACGAGGCTTGGGGAGGCCCACGGGGTCGACGCGCCTTTTGTCGGCGAGATGGGCGTGGGGAAAACCTTGTGTGCACTCGCCCAGGCCCACATCCTAATCCAGGAGCAGTTCGGCGGCCTGGGGCGGATTCTCGTCTTATGCCCATCCCACCTGCTCAGGAAATGGCAGAAGGAGGCGCAGGACACGATCCCCGCGTGCGAGACCTACATCCTTCGAACGCTCTCCGACATCGACCATGTGTTTCAAGGGAAACTGAACGGTACCCAGGTCCTTCTGTTATCCAAGGAGACGGCCAAGTTGGGGATGCCACGGCATGCAACTTTCTGGCAAAGTCGATCCAAGAGGAACGGCGTCTTCTTCTGTCCCCACTGCGGAGCCGGTGAAATCACCTACCAGGACCCGAACCGCCCGCACACCGAGGACCGGGAGACCCATCCGCCCAATCCGGACTCGAAGAAATTCCCCTACTGCGCCGAGTGCGACGCACCCCTCTGGACCTGGACACGCCTGCCCGGGGGGAGGGCCCGGTACCCGCTGGCCGAATACATCGCACGGCGCCGGTACGGGATTCAAGTTTTCATTCCCGACGAAGTGCACCAGTTCAAGGGAGGCAACACGGCCCAAGGCGCGGCATTCTACCGGCTCTCGCGACAAGCGAAAAAGATGATCCTTGCGACAGGAACGATCGTCAACGGATACAGTTCCAGCCTCTTTTACCTGCTGTACCGAATCTCACCGGAGGTACGAAGGGAGTTCGGGTTCAATGAGGTCCAGCGATGGATCGAGCTGTACGGTTGCACGGAGAAGATCATCCACCACGAGGAGGGAGACGCGGGCATCGTGACACGCAAGCACGCGGTGCGCGAGACCGTGCGGGAGAGGCCCGGCATATCGCCGCTCGTCTTCAGGTATCTGCTGAATCGGACCGTGTTTCTCTCGCTTCGGGACGTCCACGAGGCCCTTCCCGACTTCGAGGAACTCCCCGTCGCCGTACCGATGAGCGACTCCCAGAAGAAGCTCTACGAGGAGATCGAAACGGGCTTCAGGTACCTCCAAGGCCTCGACCGGGACCCAAAAAGCATGGGGCTCTTCCTGCAGGTACTTCTCTCCTGGCCCGACAACCCGTGGAAGTCGGAAGCCATCGTCAACCGGGAGATGAAAGAGGTCTATCATGTACCCGCCCTTGAAGGGACAAGCGAAAGCCGGGAGCTCCTTCCCAAAGAGGAAAAGCTTCTCGATGTAATCCGTACGGAAGCCCGCCAGCGGAGGAAAGTGTTTCTGTTTGCAACCTTCACGGGAGTACGAGACGTCCAGCCGCGGCTTGCGGAGGTCCTCACGCGAGCGGGTCTGCGCGTGACTACCCTACGGTCCGACACCGTGAAGGCGGAGGATCGAATGGAATGGATCGAGCAGGCGTCGAAGTCGAGCGACGTGATCATTGCGAATCCCCGTCTTGTGGAAGTCGGTCTCGACCTGATCGACTTTCCAACGCTGATCTACTACCAGTCCGAGTACAACCTGTACACCTTGAGACAATCCAGCCGCCGCTCCTGGAGGATCGGGCAGACCCGGCCCGTCAAAGTCTATTACTTCTACTACACGAGGACCGCGCAGGAGAAAGCGACGGCTCTGAGCGGCAAGAAGCTCGCTGCCGCGCTGATGATCGACGGCGAGTCCATTCCGGAGCAGGGGCTGGCGGCCGGCGAAGGATCAAGCATCCTGTCGGAGCTCTCGGACGCGCTCATGAGAAATACGCAGCTCCCGGATATCCGCGAGATATTCGCGAAGTCCCGTGTCCAGGGAGGACTGAGCGCGCCCCGCACCAATCCCAGCGAATACCTTTCCCAAGCGGACAGTGGGAAGGCGATGCCGCCTGGTCGGCTGCACACCTCGCCCGAGAATGGATGGTCGCAAGGATTGGTGCGGGGCGCGTCGGCGGCCCTGCCTGCCGCGACGGCGCAGGCAGGGAACTCGGCCGAGACGGGAACCAAGGGCGCAGAGCAAAGCGCCATCAACCATGTCGGGACGGAAGAAGTACAGCCTCCCACACCCAAGGCCAATAAGCGGGGGCAGTTCCTGCTCTTCTGAACACCCCCATCGAAAGGAGACCCAACCCATGCAGTTCGAAATCACACCCACAAGCTTCCTTACGGCCTCGGCGTTTGTCGCGGGGCTGTGCAAAGGCAGAACGTCCAGCATGCCCGTCCTGAAGAACATGCTCATTCAATCAGCGGGGCCCGACCGGCTCGAAATAGCGGCCACGAACATCGAAACATTCGCCAAGGTGAGCGCCCCGGCCACCGTGGGCGCCGAGGGCAGCCTATGCGTCCCCGGAGACCTCATCATCGACATGATGCGGGAAGGAAAGCAGCTCAAAAGCCTCACGATGAAGGCACTCGAGAAGGGCCATGCCCGCGTGCATCTGGGCGACGCGGAGTATCAGATCGTGGGAATCGACCCGAACGACTACCCCAAGATGGAGGCGGCCCTCGGGGATACTCCCACGGCAAAGGCCGCGCTCCAGGGAGAAGCCCTCACCACACTCCTCAAGCGGATCTTACATTCAGCGCCACAAGACGCGTGCAACTCAGGGAGAGGCATCCTCCTCGAGTTCGAGAAAGGGCACATACGCGCCACGACAACCGACGGGCACAGACTTGCATCCGCGACGGCTGAAGCCGTGGTGGAGATCCAGCCCGGACCGGAGGGAGCACAGAACATCATCCTTTCGACGGAGTCGGCGCGCAAACTTGCCGAACTGGGGGGAGCGACAATCGGCTGGGTGGAGATCGTGGTCGGGAAAACAGCTCTCAAGGCCACCGCGGAGGGAAAAGACGGACTCAAGGTTACCGTTGGGACGAGGCTCATCGAGGGAACCTTTCCAAAATGGAGAGACGTCGTGCGCAAGACACATACGACGACGGTAACCGTCGAAAGGAACCATCTCAAATCGGGCCTTGAGCGGGCCTCGATTCTGGCCGGGCCCCTCACCCAGGGGGCGCGGATGGAGTTCACTGAGAAGGGGTTGGAAGTCACGCTCAAGAACCCCGACGCCGGCGAGATGAGGGAATCCCTGGCCGCCTGGCAGACGGGGCCGGACACCGCGATTACGGCAAACGTGGCCTATTTGCTCGACGCACTCGGCGGAGTGACGAATGATCAGGTGCAAATCGCGCTCGCCGGACCGGAGGGCGCTGTGGACATCCGGAATGCCGGCGACACGCAAGTCGGTTACGTCGCGCTCGTGATGCCGATGAGACAGTAGGGAGGATACAAAGGAATGGAGCAAGCAGCCAAGAACGAGGCAGCGAACAAACCGGCCACCCTTTCCCTTTGGGGCAGCGGGGACCCGGCAGCCGGGGCCGGCGCCGACCCGACAGTAGGCCCCCGTGCGGAAGGGGAGCGTGGGAAACCCCCGCTCGCTCTCAAACGCGGCGACATTTGGCCCGTGTTCACCGACCCTCAGCCCTGTTGCATCTGCAGCACGGGCGTAACACTCGAAGTCGAGAGGGCCTACGCATTGATCGACGGCAAGCCGGGATGGAAATACACCGCCAAAGGATGCTGCGGAAACTGCGGCGACAGCATTCGAAGAGATCTCCCCGAGATGACGGACGCGGCATTCGAGCCCCCCTACTGGGCAGGGGTCTTTCACGCGTACATCCTGGAGGAGATCTGGACTCCGGGTACACCCACAGTTCGGCAAGACTGCATTCGTCGGTACCTCCGCCACGAGCTTGGGGCAGGCGGTGAGGAAGCGGCTTTCCAAGCGGACCTCAAACACCTCGTGCCGCGCGATATATGGCCCAAGGTGAGCGACTTCTTCAGGCGGGTCGACCGGCGATGGGTCGTCCAAGACCCGGTCGGCGCGGCCGAGGTCATGACGCGCGAAGGCCGGTGGTGTTTCCAGGTCGAAAACGGTACGCCGCAGGAGGAACTGGCCGCTATTCTTGCCGCGCGGAGGAACGCGACGCACAGGCCGCCCCCTCCGCTTCACTCCGGCGGCGACGAGTTGAATCGCCATACGGTCCTTGCGTCGACCGTAGAAACGGCAACTTCGGAGGAGAAGAAAGACGAAGCCGCCTAAGAGCGACCTCGAGACCCTCAAGGCCGTCCCGATCCGGGACGTAGCGGCGCGGCTCGGCCTCCTGACGGCCAATGGCCGGCAGGCCCGGTGCTTTCGCGCGGAGAATCACAGCCACGGCGACCGGAGGCCGAGCCTGCACCTCCACGTCGGCAAGAACCGGTTCAAGTGTTTCGTCTGCCCGGAAACCTACGGAGACGTCATCGACCTCGTCCGCCTGACAAGGGGTATCGATTTCGGGGAGGCCTGCGATTGGCTGAGGGGAGGCGGGTTTGCCGCCACGGCGATCAGACCCACACCCGAGATCACTTCACACCCCGTGGATACAAAGGTCTACGAGGCGTTCTACAGCCTTCTCGACACAGGTCACGTCCTCCTCGACCGGTTCTGCGACGAACGGGGAATTTCCATTCAGGTGTGCAAAAAGGCCGGAACACGGGTCCTCGGGCAGTACGACTCCGTCCAAAACGCGCTTTTTCGGTGGTTCGGAGCCGAGCGGGTGAAGCGCGCGGGGCTTGCCAATCAGGCCGGCCACCTCATTTTCTACGCGCACCGGATCATCTTTCCCTGGAAAAACGAAAGCGGAACACCGACTTACTTCACCGCGCGCGCGGTCAAGGGGGTGAACGACGGCCCCAAAGAGCTTTGCCTCATTGGGACCACGCCGGTGCTTCCGTACAACGCGCCCACGGTAACGACGGGCCAGGACATCCACATTTGCGAAGGGAACATCGACGCGCTGACGCTTGAAGACATGGCGCTTCGAGCCGTGGCCACCGGCGGAACGGAAGGTCTCAGACGCTCATGGATCGGCTGGCTCAAAAGCAAGCGAGTCAGCTCAGTGATTCCGGCCTACGACGCCGACAGCACGGGCCAGGCAAAGTCAAGGGAGGTCGAAGAACTTGCCAGGAAGGTCGGCCTCAAAGTGGGAAGACTCTTCCTGCCTACGGGCCACGACGTCAACAGCTACTTCGGAAAAGGCCCGACCAAAAAGGCCATGTTCCATGTGGCCCGTCCTGGGCCACAACATATCATGGCCCCATACCCTCCGTGGCATGGGGCCGCCTGACCCGGGAAGGAGAAACGCGATGAGCGCATACATTGTCAGCCCGCATGAAATCAACTACCTCGTACAATCTGCTGGGTTGCTGGCAACCCAGCAACCGCCCCTGACGTGGGTCTGGGATGTCAACCGGTCCAACGGCTGCGTGAAATCCGGAACGCTTCATCCTGGGGACCGGGCTGCGCAGGAGCGAATCGGGCAACTCCTCCAGGTGGAGAACTTGAGATCCGTCGAGTACCGGTACTCCCAGATCGAACCCCACAAGCCGGAAGAGTACACTCCCACACCCATCACTCTCAAGGAAAACCCCGTTCAGGTCATTAAGTCCTGCCACTACTACGAGTACCAGTCCTGTGAACACCCCGGGTGGGAGACCAGCGAGGCTTGTGCCTTCATTCAAGCTCTTGAAAAAGCCGCCATGCGGGCACTGCCTGGGTACAAATCCGCCATCTGGGGTGCGCCGACTGCCAGTCAGTAGCGAAAAGAAGGTCTCCCGAACCTTGCACGCTCCCCGCCCAGAACATTCTCAGCAGTTGGATTCGGCTTGTGTAGACGTACGCCCAACCGCCGGCATATGGGGTGAAGTATCGCTTTTCTCAATTCGGACGTGATTCTCTCCTGGCGACGAGCGCATCACGCATAGTGTGCCAATGTCGTTTACGTTGACGTTCTTCGGAATGGCCTCAGCCCGAAGGGGCGGCTGTGGAGTCTCGCGGTCCGGGGAATTTATGGGAGATTTTGGACTTGGGACGGGTGTGAGGCGGTTGACCGTGGTACCGCCTGGCCGCCTGCCGGCGGATCGCCGAGCTGGCCGTCAGGCGTTTACTTCGCGTAGCGAAGAACTACGAATCCGAGCAGCAGGGTGCTCAACCATGCCCCCGCCATCGCAATCGAGAAACCGTTGATCAATCCTTCCATCTTTTACTCAGGGTAACAGCGATTACGCCGGCCGTCAACATCACCGCCAGACCGATGAGCATGGCCACAGCATACTGAGCTATGGAAACTTCCTTCCCGAGTACATAGGCCGCCGTTGGCGCGATCACCATTCCTGCGAACGTGATCTCGATGATCCGAATGAACAGCTTGATGAATTCGATCCGGGCGTCCCGATTCACAAGGCGCCACCTATGGAAGGTTGGTGACCGGGACGGGGGCGGATTTGTTGGCGGTCGTCCCGTCGCCGAGTTGGCCGGAGGTATTCTGGCCCCAGCATTTGGCCGTTCCATCGGAGGCCAGCGCACAGGTGTGATAGCCACCTCCCGTGACGGCGATGGCGCCCGTGAGCGTGGAGACGGCAACGGGAGTGGTCTTATTCGTGGTCGTCCCGTCGCCCAGTTGGCCGGACGGGTTGTTTCCCCAGCATTTGACCGTTCCATCGGCGGTCAGCGCACAGGTGTAATAGAAGCCTCCCGTGACGGTGATGGCGCCGGTGAGCGTGGAGACGGCGACGGGGGTGGTCTTCTGCGTGACCGTCCCGTCGCCCAGTTGACCGAGATCGTTGCGTCCCCAGCATTTGACGGTTCCATCGGATGCCAGCGCGCAAGTGTGAGAGTCACCTCCGGTGACGGCGACGGCGCCCGTGAGTGTGGAGACGGCGACGGGGGTGGTCTTATCCGTGGTCGTCCCGTCGCCCAGTTGGCCGGACGGGTTGTTTCCCCAGCATTTGACCGTTCCATCGGCGGCCAGCGCGCAGGTGTGATAGAAGCCTCCCGTGACGGCGATGGCGCCGGTGAGTGTGGAGACGGCGACGGGAGTGGTCTTATTCGTGGTCGTCCCGTCGCCCAGTCCGCCGTTACCGTTCAATCCCCAGCATTTGACCGTTCCATCGGCGGCCAGCGCGCAGGTGTGATAGCCACCTCCCGTGACGGCGATGGCGCCCGTGAGCGTGGAGACGGCGACGGGGGTGGTCTTCTGCGTGGTCGTCCCGTCGCCCAGAAAGCCGTAAAAGTTGTATCCCCAGCATTTGACCGTTCCATCGGCGGCCAGCGCGCAGGTGTGATTGTAGCCTCCCGTGATGCCTTCGCGGAAGGGGCGGGCGGGGGCGCCGGAGGCGGTGCCTTCGTGGAGGCGGGGGAGTTTCACGCCCATCGGGCCGGCGGGCATCAAGACGGCCACGGGCGTCCATTTTTCCACTCCCGTCCCATCCCCAAGCTGACCAGCATTGTTGTACCCCCAGCATTTGACCGTCCCGTCCGAAAGAAGCGCGCAGGTGTGCCAGCGGGCCCCCGCGATTGCCACGGCACCTGAGAGCGTGGAAACGGTAACGGGGGTGGTCTTGGCGGCGGTCGTCCCGTCGCCCAGTTGGCCGTAACCGTTCCACCCCCAGCACTTCACCGACCCATCGGAGATGAGCGCGCAGGTGTGGCGGTCGCTCCCCGCCGTGATCGCCACGGCACCTGAGAGCGTGGAGACGGTGACGGGGGTGGTCTTATTCGTGCCCGTCCCGTCACCCAGTTGGTAGCCATTGTTAAGGCCCCAGCATTTCACCGTCCCGTCGGAGGCGAGGGCGCAGGTGTGGTACTCGCCGGCCGCGATCGCCACGGCGCCTGAGAGCGTGGAGACGGCGACGGGGGTCGATTTATTCACCGTCGTCCCGTCCCCAAGCTGGCCAAAATTGGTGGTACTTCCGCCCCCCCAGCATTTGACCGTTCCATCGGAGACCAGTGCGCAGGTGTGCCCGCTACCTACCGCCGCGGCGATGGCACCCGACAGGCTCGAAACGACCACGGGGGTCGATTTATTCACGGTCGTCCCGTCCCCAAGCCCGCCATAAGCGTTGGCCCCCCAGCACTTCATCGTCCCGTCCGAAAGAAGCGCGCAGGTGCGACTGTCCCCCGCCGCCGCAGCGATGGCGCCCGAAAGGGTGGAGACGGCGACAGGAGTGAATTTATCCACCGTCGTCCCATCCCCAAGCTGACCGGAGCCATTGCTCCCCCAGCACCTCACGGTCCCGTCCGAAAGAAGCGCGCAGGTGTCAGCGTTGTCCACCGCGATCGCCACGGCACCTGAGAGCGTGGAGACGGTGACGGGGATGGAGTTGTTGGCCGTCGTCCCGTTCCCAAGCTGGCCGCTATTATTGTACCCCCAGCACTTGACCGTTCCATCGGAGGCGAGGGCACAGGTGTGATAGCCGAGGTGGGTGCCGATGGCCTGGACGATGCCGATGGTGGACCACGTGCGGGCCGAGCGTTCCATGTTGTTCGTATCTGAATTCCCTGCTTCATCCCTTGAGCGAACAACATAGAAGTACCTGGTTCCTGGTGAGAGAGTTCCTGGTGAATAGGAGGTGGCGCCGGCGGTGGTGGTGTAGGTGGCGGTGAAGGTGGAGCAGTTGCCGGGGGTCGTTGTTTGGCAGATGTCGTAGACGAGGGAGGACGCAGGACTCACGGCGTCGGACGCGGGCGACCAAGAGAGATTGATCTGGGAGGCGGAGACGGCGGTGGCGGAGGCGAGGCCGGAGAACGTCGGGGCGCTCAGATCAATCGTCCACGTGACGGCGGCCCCACCCGCATTCCCCGCCGCATCGGTGGCGCTTACTTGGAACGCGTGGGAACCCGCGCTGAGACCGGAGTACACTTTCGGGGACGTACAGGCCTCGGTTGCCGCCGCATCCAATTTGCAGGTGAACGTCGCCCCCGCATCGGTCGAACTGAACGTGAACGACGCCGACGTCGAGCCGCTGATGGCCGACGGCTGAGAGCTGATGGCTACCGCAGGCGCGGTCAGATCGACGGTCCATGTGTAAGCGGCGGGCGAGGCATCGGCGTTACCGGCGGCGTCTTTCGCGCGCACCTTGAAGGTATGCGAGCCGGCGACCAAACCCGTATACGCTTTCGGGGTTGTACAGGCGGCGAAACCGGCTGCATCCAGTTCGCATTCGAACACTGCGCTGGTATCGGGAGAGGTAAACGAGAAGCCGGCCACAGTCTGATTGCTGACCGCTGACGGCTGATTGCTGATAGCTGTTTCCGGCGGTGTCGTATCGATGGCCCACGTGTAGGTGGCCGGGGTCGCATCCTTGTTCCCGGCTTTGTCGAGGGCGTACACGGAGAAAGTGTGCGGCCCTTCGACGGCGCTCAGTGCGAACGGACTCGTACACACAGCAGGAGTACCCACATCCAACTGGCAGAAGAAGGTGCAAGCGGTCTGGGCGGGCAAGCCCGCCCCTACGGAATCGGAGCAGGTGAACTCGAATGTGGCAGAGGTCTTGTTGCTGAGATCTGACGGCTGAACGCTGATCGCTGTATTCGGCGGCGTCTTGTCGCAGTCGATCGCACACGAAGCTTCGGACTCGTTTGCTGAACAGATCTTGTCCCCGCATTTCGCGCAGTCGGCGGGACACGACTCGACGGTTTCTCCTCCGCCATCGGCGGACTCGCAAATCTTGTTGCCGCATTCGGCCTTGGGCAGGATCGTGAACGAGAGGATCACCGGAGTGATGTCCGTGTTGCCGAGCGGGTCGGCGGCGCGGACGGCGAGCGTATGCGGCCCCTCCGGCAAGGGGAGAGAGGCCGTGTTCAGAGCGAACGGGCTGGGACAGGCGGTAAGCGGCTGGGCGTCGAGTTGACACCGGTAGTTGCACGCCGACTTGGTGCACGCGGCCGTGACCTTGATCTCCTCGCCGACCTTCGCCCGTGCCTTGTCCAACGTGGCTGTCGTGTCGGGTGGGGTCACGTCAATATTCTGGAGGTCGACTTTTACCGTGACGCCGGCGTCTTTCAGGTTCTTTTCGAGAGTCTTCCCGAGTTGTGTGAACGCGGCGACCACCTGTTCCTGCGTGGGGGCGCTGCTCGCATCGGCGGCAGCGGCCAGGGCCTGCTCGATGCTCCCCGTCGTCGCCTTCGCCGTGGCGACTTCGACAAGGCTGGAGATGCCGTCACCGTCGATGTCCGGCAGGATCACCTGGTTGAGCGGGATGGGTGTCTCTTCAATCTCGAAAGTGATGGCCGGGGCCGCGTCACCCGGCGCGCTCGGGTCAGGCGCGGCCTGAGGCTTGATCCTAACGGAAGCGGTGACTTCCACGAAGGGAACCTCCCGGTTCGTCCGCGATCGGACCCGGCTCCGCACGTCGTTCGCCCCGTCTCTGGCGGACGCCCGGGGCAGCCTGAACGTGAACTGGTAGACGAGCGTGTTTTCGTCGTCAGCGGACTGCCTCCGTGCTTCGACAGGCTCAGCACGAACGGGATCTCGCTCGCCCTGAGCTTGTCGAAGGGCCGCAGCCCGCACGCCTCCTTGCTCTCCCGCCCGGACCCCACCGCGGACGCCTCCTCGGACGCCGCCTTGCTCGGAGGCGCGAATGCCGCCTCGCACGCCGGCGCGAATTCCACCCCGCACGCCTTCGGCCACGATCTCATCGCCGAGATACACATCGACTTCGGCATCCTCTTCCACGCCCGTCAAGGCGGAGGCGACTTCCGGTGAAAGCGGGATGCCCACATCCAAAGGGATGCTCTCTGAGTCGTCGGCGGTTTGCTGGGCGGTCGTCTTGGTTTTCCGTACGCAAGAAAAGAGGATTGCTGACACAACAAGGAAACAAATCCCCCGCGCGAACAGGCGGTCCGTCCGTGCTGGTCTTCCCGCCCTCCCGTGCATTCCGTCTACTCTACGCCTGCCGGCCCATAGGTCAAGCATGCCAGCCAGGACGGTGCGGTACTCGGCCTCCAGAGCCGAGCCACGAAGGTGAGGCATACTTGGCCGAGTGCCCCGGGGGCCGATTCCATGTGGGTTGGGGCCGAATAAACCGGTCATGCAGAATGGGGGCGAAATCAGATGGAAATGTCGAGTTCGGCCACTGGAGGGCCAGCGGAGGCCACCGGCAGGGGTTTCGGGGCGTGCGCCAGGAGACATACTTACTGGGAGTGGGTCAAGACACTCCCGATTGACCAGATTCGTAAACCGGCCAACCCGGGCAGGAAGGGGGGAAGGTTCGGGGTGAAGTCTACGCCGCAAGGCGTGACTTCTGGCCCGCGAGGGGATCGGAATACCGGAGTGCTTCTCGCGCGCTCATAACCTTGGTGGCGTCGAGGATCTCGATCTCGACCGGTACCCCTCTCTTGTCCAAGTGGACGATCACCCCCTCAGCGATGTCCCTGGAGTCCACCGGCCGACCCTTGCCGAGCCGAATTGTCAATACATCAGCGGTCCTTGAATATGCGATCTTCATATCGTCCTCGTCCCTCAAAGTATCTTTTAGCATACGGAGCATAGGTTGTCACTACGACCACGAGTGGACCCTCGTAT
>JACPAV010000021.1 GCA_016180645.1 Nitrospirota bacterium
CTTGAGGACGTTTTCCACATCCGCGCCGGTCATGGAAAGCGCCTCACGCAACTTCGCGAGAACGTCGCGGTAGGCGAGGGTCACCTTTGGGGTGCCCTCCTTGCCACCAGGCCCTCCGCCCCCCTGCGGCTTCGAGGCCAGCGTCATCTTGATCATCATGTCCATCACCACGCCCACGCTCATGAACGGATTGTCGCTGGTCTTGGCGCTGATTTGTTCGACGGTTTTCTTGAGGCGGTTGACGAGGGACTTGAGGAGGACGGCGAGGATCTTGGGCGACTTGTCCAGCATGTTGGTGAAGCCGTCCTTGTCGAGGACGAACAATTCCACGGGTTCGCTCGCAATCGCGGAGGCCGCCCGATCCTGATCCAGAATCAGGGCCATTTCGCCGAAAAGGGAACCGGGCCCGAGGTTCTCGAGCACGAGTTTCTTGCCGTCTATCAGCTTGGAGATTTCAACCTTGCCGGTTTTTATGAGGTAGCCGGCATCGCCCTTCGCGCCCTCGCGAAAGATGATCTGATCTTTCGGAATAACTTTTATGGGTACCGTCGACATTTTCTCCGTCCTTTCAGAGGGTTCTATTAGACCAATTTAGAGGGGGTTGTCAAATCGCGGGGGGCGGTTTTCAGGCCTCGTGGATTGCCAGTCGGGTTCGGATCGATGGCCACCTTTCGGTGAGGTTGGTGCGCCCTCGCCGTCAAGGCAGGCCGGTCACTTGGACGGCCGTCGGACGGTTGGCCGTGCCTCCATCCCCGAGTTGGCCGGAGCCTCCGGCGCCCCAGCATCGGGCGGTCCCATCGGAGACGGCGGCGCACGTATGACTGGCGCCTCCAGTCACCGCGACCGCGCCAGTGAGGGTTGAGACCGCCACCGAGGTGGGCTTGTCCGCCGTGCTCCCATCGCCCAACTGCCCGAAAATGTTGTACCCCCAGCATCGGACCGTGCCGTTGGCCAGAAGCGCGCAGGCGTGGTTGCTGCCCGCGGTGACCGCGAAGGCGTTCGTGAGCGTCGATGCGGCCACGGGTGTCCACCGATCCGAGCCGCTTCCATCCCCGATCTGGCCGAAGGCGTTGTATCCCCAACATTTGACTCCGCCGTCCGCCGAGAGGGCGCAAGTGTGGTAGTCGCCCACCGCAACAGCGACCGCTCCGGTAAGCGTGGAGACGGATACAGGAGTGGATTTGTTCACGGTTGTTCCATCGCCGAGTTGGCCGCTTGTGCCTCTTCCCCAGCAGCGGACGGTGCCATCGGCGAGCAGCGCGCAGGAATGTGCGAATCCCGATGTCACGGCGATGGCTCCGGTGAGAGTCGAGACCGTGACGGGAGTGGATTTGTTCGCCGTCGTTCCATCCCCCAGTTGGCCCACGTCGTTTTTCCCCCAACACCTGATCGCACCGTCGGAGTGAAGCGAGCAGGTGTGTGAGGTCCCTCCTGTGAGGGCAACGGCCCCCGTCAGCGTTGAGATGGCCACGGGAGAAGTTTTCTGCGCGGAACTTCCATCTCCGAGTTGGCCGAAATCATTCCGCCCCCAACAGCGGGCCGATCCATCCGAGATCAGCGAGCAGGTGTAGTAGTCTCCGGCCGTCAGGGAGGTTGCTCCGGTCAACGCAGGGACAATCGTCGGGGTCGATTTGTTCGTCGTGCTCCCATCGCCGAGCTGGCCGTTGCCGTTCCCTCCCCAGCATTTGACGGTTCCGTCCGAGAGCAGGGCGCATGAATGAATGTAGCCCGCGACGATGCCCTCGCGCCACGGTCTCGCCGGTGCGCCGGCCGCGGTGGCTTCATGCAGCCGGGCCAGTTTCACTCCCAGGGAGCCGGTGAGGCCGCCGACCGCAACCGGGATCGGGCGGTTGACCGTGGTTCCATCTCCGATCTGGCCGTAGAGATTGTATCCCCAGCACCGAACCGATCCGTCCGAGACTGAAGCGCAGGTGTGGTAGGCTCCGCCCGTGATCGCCGCCGTGCCCGCGATCGTCGAAGCGGCCACGGGAGTGGATTTGTTCGCGGTTGTGCCATCCCCGATTTGTCCGTAGCTGTTTCCTCCCCAGCACCTGGCCGACCCATCCGAGATCAGGGCGCAGGTGTGACCGAGTCCGCCGGTCATGGCCGTCACGCCCGCGAGGGTGGAAACGGCCACCGGCGTGGGGCGATTGGTCGGCGTGCCATCGCCGATCTGGCCGCTGAAGTTGTTTCCCCAGCACCGGACTGTTCCATCGGACACGAGAGCGCACACATGCTGGTCGCCCGCGGCCACGGCCACGGCGCCGGTAAGGGTGGAAACGGCCACGGGCGTGGTTTTTTGCGCCGTTGTCCCGTCTCCAACCTCGCCGCTGCTGTTGAGCCCCCAGCATCTGACGGTTCCGTCCGAGAGCAGGGCGCAACTCTGGCCCAATCCGGCCGTGATGGCCACCGCTCCGGTGAGGGTGGAAACGGCCACCGGCGTCGTTTTCTGGTTCGCCGATGTTCCATCTCCGAGTTGGCCGTTTGTATCGTTGCCCCAGCATCGGACCGTTCCGTCGAAAAGGAGGGCGCAAGTGTGCTCCTTCCCCCCCGCGAGCGTCACCACGCCGGTGAGAGTCGAGACGCCGACCGGTGTCGTTTTCTGAACGAGTGTTCCATCGCCGATCTGGCCATAATTGTTGAGCCCCCAACACCTGGCGGTTCCGTCCGCCGTGAGCGAGCAGGAATGGGCGTTGCCTCCGTTCAGCAGGATCGTGCTCGAAAGAGCGGGTACGGTGTTGGGGGTAAGACGATTTGCCGTCGTTCCATCGCCGAGTTGGCCGTAGGAATTGTACCCCCAGCACTTGGAGGTTCCGTCCGACGCGAGCGCGCAGGTGTGATATCCCCCTGCGGTGATTGCCTGAACGTTTCCGCCGGCTGGAGGCGGGCCGCCGAGGGTGGTGGCGGATTTTTCGACGGAGTTCGTGTCGCGGTTTCCGAGTTCGTCCTTGGCCCTCGCCACGAAAAAGTAGGTGGCCGAGGCGCTGAGGCCGGTGACGCTCTGGGAAGTGGCCCCTGCGACGGTGGTGTAGGTGGCGGTGAATGTGGTTGTGCAGGTGCCGGACGTGGTGGACTGGCAGATCTCGTAGACGAGGGTGCTGGAGGGGCTTACGTTGTCCGTGGCGGCGGCCCACGCGAGATCGATCTGGGAAGTGGAGACGGCGGCGGCGGAGGCGAGCCCGGCGAACGTGGGGGGCGATACATCCACCGTAAAGGTGAACGCTGCCGGTGAAGGGTCGGAGTTCCCTGATGAGTCTTTCGCCCGCACCTTGAATGTATGCGATCCGGACGTCAGCCCGGCGTAGGTTTTCGGCGAGGCACACGATGAAAACCCGCCTCCGTCCAAATCGCACTCGAAGGTGGCGGATGAATTCGAGCTGGTGAACGCGAAAGTGGCCGACGGCTGACCGATGATCGCTGCGGGCTGATTCGTGATCGTTGTATCGAGGACGGTGAGATCGACCGTCCAGGTGTAGGAGGCGGGTGTGGGATCGCGGCTTCCGGAGGAGTCGACGGCGCGGACGCGGAAAGTGTGGCTTCCTTGAGTGAGGGGAGAGAGCGTGAGGGGAGAGGTGCAGGGAGCAAACGGAGCGGAATCCAGCGAACACTCGAAAGCGGCGGTAGCCAACGTGGAGGTGAACGAGAACGTGGCGGAGGTAAACCCGCTGGTGGCGGAAGGCTGGCCGGTGATTGTGGTGTCGAAGGCGCCCGGGGAGACGGGGGCGCTGGGATCGATCGTCCAGGTGACTGTGGCCGGAGATGCGTCGACCTGCCCCGCGGCGTCGATGGCACGGACTCGGAATATGTGACTGCCTTGAGTGAGAAGGGAGAGCGTGAGGGGAGAGGTGCAAGAGGTAAAGGGCGCGGAGTCGAGTGCGCACTCGAAAGTGGAGTTGGATTCGGAGGACGTGAAGGTGAACGTGGCCGAGGCGGAGGACGTGGCCGAGGGCGGCTTTTCCAAGATGAGGGTGTTGGGAGGGAGATCGAACTGTTTCACGGCTTCGGGATCGGCCGCCTGATCCGGGGTGATGACGTTGACGATGAGATCCACGGGGCTGGTATCGGTGTTTCCGATGTTGTCGGCCGACTTGATTTTGACGAGGTGCTCTCCCGGCGAATCGAACTTCCACGTGAAAGGCGATGTGCAGCCGAAGTAGGGGCCGCCGTCGATGGAGCAGGCGAACTTGCAAGCGGACGTTCCGGTGCAAGAGAAGGTGAAGGTGATGGGGATGCCGGTGATCGTCACCCCGGCCGGGAGCGCGGCGGCGGGCGTGCCGGGCTCGGCGGGGATGGAGGTGGCGGCCGTTTCCGGCGGCGTGAGCGTAATCCCCTGGGGATCGATGGAAACCTCCACGGTGATTCCCTGCTCCGTCTGGAGGGTTTGGCCGAGGTTCTTGCCGAGGAGGACCATCATGCCTCGAGTGAGATCCACGGAAGGTTTCTTTTGGGGGTCCCTGGCGTACTCCGGGCCGGCGGTGATCGTTTCGATGAGGGTGGAGACGCCGTCCTCGTCGCCGTCGGGGAGTTGGACGATTTCGGGCGGGATCTCCTGCTCATCGATAACCAGCCCGCGCTTGTCTTTGGAGACGATGAGAGGCATCTGAACGTCTACGAGGCTCAAGTCCGGTTCTTCCGGTGGGCTGATGACGATTCGCAGTCGGCGTTCGCCCGGCGCGAGAGATTTTTCTGGAATGGGAGCCGTGAATTGAAAGGCGAAGGCCGGGTCGTCGCTCGTGGCTCGTTTCTCGTGGCTCGCTTGAATTCGTGATCCCGTGACCCCGTAAGCCTGTGATCCCGAAGGATCCGCCTGGTTCACGGGTTCACGGGACGCGGGGTCACGATCTGGCGCTCCGCGTCGCCCACTTCCCGACGTGGCCGCGCGGATTCCTCCACGGACGCCGCTGACCACCTGTCCGCGAATCCCTTCGGCGGCGGACTGATCGTCGAGCCGGATTCCGGCCACGGCCCCTCGGAGGGCCTCGTCGGCGGTCGAAACGTCCTCCACGGCGGCAACACCTTCGGCGCGGCTCAGTTCATCCGCCCACTGCGGATCTTCCGCGCGCCGGCCTCCTCGCACGCCTGCCCGAATGCCTTCCAACGCCGCCGCCTGTTCCGCCGTGAGCGGGATCGCGAATTCCAGCTCGACCGCGCGCTCGCGCTTTTTGTCGGAGCATCCCGAGCAACCGGACAGATGAAGTAAACAAAGGATCGCCGCCGGCGCCCACCATCCGCGCCGGAGGAACCCGAAATCCATGCGGGCAATACTAGAGCCTGTTCCGGCCCAAATCCATCGCCAAAAGCGAAGTCGGAGCGGGGTGAACTCTCAGTCCAGGGCCGTGAGTTCCGAGGGAGGAGGCGGGGGAGCCTTCGGGCCGTGCTTCTTGCGCGCGAAAGGGTTTCGAAATCTCTTCGGCTTCCTTGCGTCGGCCTCCGGCGTGTAGCCCCGGTATTGGTAGCGATACAAGTAGCGCGGGTAGAAATAGGGGCCGTGGTAGTCGATGTCGTTCAGGACGAGCCCGAGGACGTTGGCGCCCGCCCCCTTCATCGATTCCACCGCGCGGAGCAGCATCTCCCGCGGCGTCCGACCGATGCGGTACACCAGGACCAACCCGTCCACGTGCGGCGCGATGACGGAGGCATCGGCCACCGGAAGGATCGGCGGGCAATCGACGATCACGATCTCGAATTCTTTTTTCAGCGTCTCGATCAAACCTCCTCGCATCAACTGTTCGAGCGTTTCGGAGGGGTGGACGGGCGTGGGGCCGGCGGGGAGGATGCGGAGTTTATCCAATCCCGGCGTGGTCTGAAGCGTTTTCGGGTCCAGCCCTTCGAGGAAGAAATCGTAGACGGTGCGGACAAGGGATTTCCACGGCGCGCCGTCGAGCACGATGTTGGTCAACCCGCGCTCCGGTTTCATGGGAAAAATTTTGTGCATGGTCGGACGGCGGGTGTTCGCCTCCACGAGGAGCGTCGGGTACCCGGCCTGTGCGAAGGTAATGGCGAGATTCGAGGTGATGAAGGACTTTCCTTCCTGGGGCGTGGCGCTCGTCAGGAGGAACGCCCGATGTTTGACCGCCCCGCGGCGCATGCCCATCCGAAGGATCCTGAAGCTCTCGCCGACCGGATCCTTGGGCCAGAAATGGGCCACCATCTTGTCCTGATAATAAGGACGCGGGTTCGCGCCCTCCTCCTTCCGCTTCCTTCCCACGCGCCGGGCCTCGGCGCCCTCCGGATCGAAATGCGGAATGACCGACAGGACCGGGTGCCCGACCAAGGCCTCCACTTCCGCGACGTTGTCGAGGGAGAAATCGAACGACTCGCGCAGAAAGGCCAGTCCGATTCCCAGGATGAATCCGAAGGCGAGGAACGACAGCATGGGGGTGAGTTGCAGCCGCTTCGAGGCCGCGGCCGGCACGAGAGCGAGCTCGACGACGCGCACAAGGTCGCTCGTGTAACTTTGCTCGTACTGCGCGGTCTGCCAGGCCTTCTCCATTTCGTCCAGCATGCTTTGCCGTCGTTCCACGTTCCGCTCCAGCCGCACGAGCTGGATCTGATCTTCCAGGACCGTCAGTTTGGATGCTTCGAGCCGGCCGCGCGCGTCGGCGATTTCCCCTTCCTCGCGCCCCACGTCATCCAGCGTTCGCCGGAGCACGAGGACCAATTGTTCCTGGTCCTGGCGAAGTCGATCCCCGAGGCTGTGCACCTGGGGGTGAGCGGTGGTGAATGAGCTTTCGAGTTCTCTTTTCTCGGAAAGCGTCCGCACGAAATCGGCGCGATGCTGTTCGTAGTCCTCCGGCGCGCCGGCAAAAACGAGGGTGGGCACCGTTCCCCCGCGGGCGTAGTCCTCTTGAAGCAAGGTGTCGAGGATCCTGGCGACGGCCTTTCTCCTTTCGACCAGGGCCTCCTCCCGTTCTTCCAGATCGATCAGACGCCTGAGTTGGAGGTTCAGCGAGGCTTCCGCTTCCATCATGCGGTGCGACATCTTGAAATCGGCGAGCTCCCTTTCGGCTTGATCGAGTTGGCCATCCAGCCGCTTGCGCTGATCGGCCGACGAGGAGTGGGCTTGGTCGGCTCTCTCCCTCGTCCGCCTGTTCCGGTGGTCCCTGTAGGCTTCGGCGGTGAAATTGGCGATATCGCGGGCCTCCTTCGCATCGGCGGCCGTCACCTCGATATCCATGATCATCGTCCCCGGCCGCTCGATCACGCGGATCTTGGACTGAATCTCCTTCACGGCGCGAAGGTGCTCCTGGTGGGCGGAGATCGACTCCTCCGTGGAATCGGGTGGAATCCGCCCGAGGCGTCGGGCCACCTCCATGACGACGGGCACACTGGTGACGATGTAGCCTTCCGTCTTCGTGTCGGTCCAGGAATACCCCCGTCCTCCGGGAGCCATGGTGAAGAATTGGTCGAGTTCCACGCTGGACCGGGTGCGGAAAACGGGTTCCTGGCTTCGGATGAAGGCGAGAGACACGATGAAGGAGACGGTTACGGTGAGGATGACGATGTGTTTCCGCTTCAGAATGATCTTCAGGACATCCGGAAGGGAGGCGTGGTGTTCGTGTGGGCGGGGCGTCGGCGGGACGGGGGGGGCGGGGGGATTCACGGGCGGCGCGTAGAGGGATCGCTCAGGCCATGCGGTGTGAGGGTCCTTCGTGGCCGGCGACCGAGGCATCCTTAATGGTGATCATCGGATGGAGTCGAAGGTCGAGGATCTCGCCGGTGGGTCCATCGGGACCGTCCTCCAAGAGTTCCACCACGGGGTTCATTGGCGTATCGGGATTCGGCGACCGAACACGCGCCATACGCCCCGTGGAAAGCCGCACGAGCGAGCCCGGAGGGTAGGGAGTGACCGTGCGAAGCGCGGCCATCAAGACGCGTTTTGGGAAATGCTCGCGCGAGTCCTTGACGAGGAGCGAAAACCCGTCGAGAAAAGACTTCGGCTTGCGATAGGGCCGGTAGTGCGTGAGGCTTTCGATCGTGTCGCAGAAGCCGACGATTTTCGCAAAATATTCGATTTCGTCGCCGTGCAGCCCGTGCGGATAGCCGGTCCCGTTCTGGCGCTCCTGTTCGTGAAGCGCGATGCGCGAGAAGACGGCCCTCAGACCCGACTCGCTGAGAATGCGGAAACCGATCTCGGGATGTGTTTCCACGATTTTGCGCTCCCGTTCGGTCAGGGGCCGCTGCATGTGGACGATTTCCCTGGGGAGGTCGAACATTCCCACGTCATGCAACAGCCCGCCCGCTCCGAGGATGAGAAGGTCTTGCCCGCCGATCTCCAGTTCGTGGCCCATGGCCATCGCCAGGATGCTGACATTGATGGAATGGTCATAGAGAAAATCGGATTCATAGTCCCGAGACGAAGGCGCGAAGATCTGGGCCAGCCACAAGAGTTCATGGCTCCGCAGGCTGGAGAGCACTTCCGCAAGAGTCAGGAAGATTCGATGATCCCTGACGTCAGTTCCATTCCGGACGTGATCGACAAAATGGTGGAGGTCATCACGGAGCGTGGAGGTCAACCGATCGACCTCTGGCTCCCCCTCCCTCAGCCCATTTCCGTTATGCATGGCCTCTGATAAACAATGGCCGGATTTTGTTCTCCCTTGTTTTTTGACATGTTAGCAGAGTACCTGTAGAATGTCAACATGTTGCACATGTGCGCGGACGGATACGGCATCGGCGGGAGGATCAAGATAGATCACGTGTGCTTTCTAATGGTTGGAGTGCTTGCGTTCGCATGTGGAGAAAACAATAGTCCGATCGAATTGCAATCGGCTTCGGACCGCTCGTGTCGCGCGATCCAGCCTCTGGAGAGCGGAGCGCCGCGTGGGCCTCTGGCCGGGGGTTTCCAAGCGATCGACCGGCAGTCGGGCAGCGAGTGGAACGTTTTTGGAGAGGCTGTCGCCGGTTCGATGGCGGAGGGCGGGCGCCGGCTGGAAACGATCGGTGAGGCTTTCACGGCCTACTGGTTTGCATGGAGCGCCATCTGGCCTGGAGCCGAAGTGTGGGGTCGTGAGGCGCGACCCAACGCCGCCGTCAAGATGCCGGAAACGTTGGCCGACGGTTCGTTGAAGCCCTCGTGCAGCGCGGGGCGCGACTGTATTCCGGCTCTAAGGCCGACGTGGGTCGGCGCGGGCAATCCAGCCGCCTTTGCCTATCTGACGGATGAGGACGAAGTCGTTGGGATTCGTCTCGGCGGGAGCGCGCGCGCCTACCCCCACAAAATTTTGTGGCGGCATGAGGCGATCAACGACGTGCTGGCGGGCGCGCCGATGGCCGTCACCCACAGCGCGCTCACGCGTTCGACCGTCGTTTTCGACACCTACAGAGAGGGCGAGTCTCCCTTGGATCTGGGAGTGACGGGCAGTCTCTACAACTCCAACACCGTTTTCTATGACCGGGAGACGGACAGCTTCTGGAGCCAGATGCGGATGCAGATCATTCGGGGACCCCTCGCGCAGTCGCGATGGGGCGAGGCGAAAACCTGTCCGTTCGTGGAGACGACATGGAAAACCTGGCGGACCCTTTTCCCTGAAACCGAAGTCATCTCCGAGAAAACGGGATTTGACATCGACTACCGGAAGTATCCCTACACAACGCCCCGGGCGGGAGAGGAATCCGACGTGGACTACAGGACCGACGATGCGGATACGTTCCGCCCCACCGTTCCGCCCGTGGACCATTTGGCGGACCCCGGCCAGGCCGGGTACGTGGGGTCGAAGGACCTTGCGTTCGGAGTCATCCAAAAAGATGCGGCCAAGTTCTATCTCTGGAAGGACCTGAGCGCGCTCGGCGAGCGCGCCGCCGTTAACGACACGGTGGGCGGCGTTCCGATCGTCGTTTTCTGGGACGCTGGAAACAGGTGGATCTCCGCCTATCATCGCGATGTGGAGGATCGAACGCTGGAGTTCGAGAGCCGATAGGTCCGTTTCGAGGCCGAACCCCATGCCGAGGACGGTATGGGGTTCGGCCTCGAAGAGCGTCTAACAGAATGCGTAGGGGAGGGTCTTCAGACCCTCCCGACAAGAGGGAGCAAGTAGGGGAGGGTCTTCAGACCCTCCCGGCAAGAGGGAGCATCTGAAGATGCTCCCCTACGAATCGGCATTCTGTTAGACGCTCGAAGACCATCTCGTGTGGATCAGGAGTCTCTGTTCGACGCGGCGCACGCCCCTTGTCCGGGCCTCTTGCCGCACGACACGAGCGCGGACTCTTCGAAAATCTTCTCGGACTCGATCCGGGGCGGCTCGTACTTCGCCTTGGCGCCATCTTTCTCCTGTTCGGGTTTTCCCGGTTTGCCGTCCACTATGGCGTGGGATCCACAATCCACATCGGGAGGTACCACACGTTGCCGCCCACGCCGCCGAGAACGAGGTAGGTGTAGTTGAGGTCCGGCACGAGGCTGCCGGCCAGACTGACGCCGAGGTTGAACGGGTAGCCGTTCGATGTGAGCTGGACGGGGCTCTTGAGCGTGCAGCAGTTGGTGGTGATGTCGTAGGCGAAGACCTTGCCCACCGTGTTCGAAAAGTAGAGGACGCCCTTGTACACGACCGGTTGGGACCGGATGGGGTTCGTTCCATCGGGCTGGACGGGGAAGCCCGTGCAGGCGGCCCCGGTCGATTCGACGACGCAGTGGAGCTTGCCCGTGTCGTCCCCGAAGAAGATCCCGCCGTGCGCGAGCCACGGTTGGAGCGCCTTGGAAGGTCCCACGCCCCCGCCGCCGGTGTACCCGCCGGTGAAGTTGGTGTAATCGGTGAAGTCGCTCTTGTTGAATACGCGGAGCGCCCCCGCCGATCCGGACGCCGTCGGGACGTAAAACCGGCCCTGGGTGATGTGCATCCAGGGCAAGCCGTAGACCGCGTAGCCGCCGCCGATGTTCTTGGTCAATGTGGCCGGTGCGGTGTCCGGCGTGAGGAGGCCGTCCGCCGCGGTAGTGGCCTGGAATTCGGTGACGCCCCTCGCGCCCGTGCCTGCCACGTACACGCGCAGGTTGGTGGCGCTCGCGTTGTACTGCATGGCCGTGCTGTCCTCCGTAGGCGGATTGGCGTCGACATCGACGCACTTGTAGATGTACGGGGCCGTCGAGCCGGTGCAGTTTGTCGTGTTGCAGTAGGTGTTGGAGGCGTTGTTGTTCCAGCAGACCGAGCAGACGTAATCAACGGCCGCCCCGGTCTGCGCGCCGAAATAGATCATTTCGTTGTCGCCCTGCACACCTGTGGTGATTTTGTTGAAAGTGACGGCCGATCCCTTGCAGGCCGTGCCGCCTCCGGTGTATCCACCCGTGTAGCCTGTTTCGATGCCGATGGCCGAGCCGGTAAACGTGGCGCCGACCATTTTCCCCGTGGTCGTGCCGAACCAGATCCATTCCTTTTCCGTTCCGGCGCAGGTATTGGCGCCCCAGTTCTGCGTGTAGGCCCACACGGTGCCCACGCCGTCCCCGCAGGCGCCCCCACACAGCGTGTCCACGGCGGCGGAGGCGCGCAGGTCGGTTCCCGCCGAGTTGACGACGTAGATTGAATCTCCGCTTCCGGCCGCCCCTTCGCGCGAGAGGACGAACGTGCCCAGGAACGTATCGCCCGCCGTGCCCGCGAGGTCTGAGTCGTAGTCCGACTGCGCCTGTGTACACTGTGTCCATATGTTGGCGCCGAACGCTTGGAGGGTGCCGCGGATGACGGACAGACTTCGGACTCCCGCGTCGAAGGTCCCCGAGATTCCCGGGGGGGAACCGAGGGCGACATTGGAGTTCCCGCTGTCGCAGATCGACGAGCCGCAACCGGCGTTCTGGATGGTGATCGTATCGCCGGCGGCCACCGTGGCGCCCGAACCGGGCGTGATGGTCAGCTTCTGATTGGTATCCCAGGAGCAACTGGGCCCGGACCCCCAACCGTGTGAACTGCTGAGCAGGAGATACGTCAGAACGCCCGGGCACGTCGCCTGGTTTGTCGCGGAAGAGAATTCGAGGATGACGCGATCGCCGGCGGAAAGGCCGGCCGTCGGCGTCCCCGCCGTGTCCGTGGCGGTAGCCAGGATCAAATCGGGCGCCGAGCCGTTCGTGGTGAAGTCGGTGTCGTTGGGATCCGTATTGGCCCCGTAGGCGGTCCATGCGACGGATGATGAACCGAGGCTGTCCATGGTCCGCGCCTGCCAGTGGTAGGAGCCGTTCGACAGGCTCAGGGATACCGTTTGGCTCGACCCGCTCGCCACATACGTCGTGGCGGAAACGGTGGGCACGCCGGTGAAGGCGATGCCGACCGCCTTGACTTCAACTTGCAGCTTGACTGTGTCGGAATCGGGGTCGGTCATCGTGGCCGTGAACTTGACCGTATTGGAAGTGATGGAACCGCCTTGGGCGATGGGCGTGTCGTTTCCGTCGGCTTGAGATGGGGAAGTCGGTGCGTTGGGCGCGGTGGTGGTCGGCGTGGCGCAGCGTTCCACGGTGTTGGTATCCTGGTTCCCCATGGCGTCGCGGGCCCGCGCGACGAAACAGTACTGTGTGCCCGCCGTCAGGCCGGTATCGGTGTAGCTGGTGCCGGTGAACCCGCCGGGGGGCACCGCGTTCGACGGCCCGGGCGTGAAGCCGGTGGATCCCCTGTAGATGTTGTACGTCACCGGTTCGGAGGCATCGCTCCCGGCGGCCCAGGAGACCGTTACGCAGCCGCTGCCGCAGGTGGTGACTGCCGAGGTGGCGCCCGCGAACGTCGGCGGCGTCGTGTCGGTGGAAACGCCTCCGATATCGAATTCATCGATGTTCCATCCGGACAGCGCCACCGCGTTGTCCGTCGTCAAGTTGAACCGGATTTGGAGGGACGTCTGTCCGTCCCAGGCGTTGGCCGGGCTCGGCGCCACCTCGTGCAGGAACCACGCGGCGTCCCGCACGCTTCCGCTCCCCGCTGTCGCGCCGGCGGTCCACACGTCGGTGAAGCTGCATCCCCCTCCCGCGCACGCTTGAATGCGCGCGATGTCGTAGCCGTTGCCCTCGTGGTTCAGCCACCGCCGGTAACGGATTTTGATGTTGGAGCGATTGGCGCAGTTGAAGGCGACGGAGGTGAGGTTGATCGTCTGATTGTTCGGATAGTCGCCCGACAGGTTGTTTCCCCACACCTTCCCGTTCCCGCTCGTGGCCCCGTATCCGCTCGGAGGGTCCGGGTTGCCCGCCGCGCTTCCACCCGAGCCGGTGGGCGTGCCCCAGGCCACATTCGCGCTGCTGGGCGTCCAGCCGCCGTTGTTCGACTCGAAATCGTGCGGAGGTTGGTTGGTGGGGCTGTAGCAAGAGATGAAATTGGCGCTGGGCGCGGCCGACTTCTCCACCGTATTCGTGTCCTCTTGGGCCAGATTGTCCTTCGCGCGGACGACGAAGTAGTAGGTGGTGCCGTTCGTGAGGCCCGATGCGCGGTAGGAGGTGTTGGTCGTGCTGAACGTAGGCGAGCTGTAGTTCTGGCCGCCGGACGTGGTGGAGTAATAGATGTTGTAGGTGATGGGCGGTGAGGCGTCGTTCGCGGCCGCCCATTGGAGGTCCACGAAGCCGCCCTTCCCCGGATCGCTTGCCGCCTCGAGACCCATGAAATCGGGCGGCGCGGTATCCACCGTGTTCACATAGCCTGATGCCGAACTGTAGGATCCCTCGTTTCCGGCGCCGTCCTTCGCCGCCACATGGAGGTAGTAAAACTTGTCCAGGGCAATGCCGTTCTGCCCGGAGGTGAGCGTGGTGCTCGTGGCGCTGCTGCCGATCAAGCCGTTGTATCGCAGGGTGCAGGTGCCGAAGTTCGGCGTGGCGGGGGAGGGATACTCGCAGACCTGAAGCCTGTAGTCCGCGATCCCGGACGGGTCGGTCGGCGCCGTCCACGTGGCCGTGATGTTGAGGTCCGAACTGGTGGAGCCATCCGACCAAGAAGGGCTTGTGGGGGCGCCCGGAGGAGTCGAGTCGCCCTGGATCTGGGCGGAGAGGCTGTAGGTGGTCGTCCCGTTGGCGTAGTCGTTGACCCAGATAGCGTAGGTGCCGGGGGAAAGCGAGACCGTGATCGACTCGTTGGCCGTGCCGGTATTGATGCTGGACCCCAATTGAGTCTGAAAGGTCTCGTCGTACACGTAGAGGTCGCAATCCACCGAGAGTCCGGTGAGATCAACCTTGACGCTGACCGAACCCGAGGAGCCGAGGACCATTTTCCAGAAGTCGTCCTCCTTGTCCGTGCTGCTGTTGAAGGCGCCGGACTGGACGCCGCCCGTCGTGGGGAGAGGGCAGATGGAGCTTCCGAAGGGACCGTTGTTGCGGTCGTTGGCGCTGCTGTCCGGTTCGGAGCAGTAGAAGGTTTTGAGAGTGTAGGTGGTGGAAGCGGAACCGATGGCGCGGGCCCGCACGTAGTAGGTGCGCGCCGAGAGGGCGGTCGAACCGCCGTCCACCCATTCGTCCGTGCTGCCCGTTCCCGCCGAGGAGTCCAGAAGCGTGCTCGGCCCGGAATCGTAGAGGTCCAAGTCCACGTTGGCGGAGAGTCCCGTCAGCCGGACGGTGAACTTTCCGGTGGAACTGGTCGCCGCGCTCCACCAGTCGGCGGTGTCCACGCTCGCGTTGATGTTTCCCGCGTACGTGCCGGTGGTGGGGAGGTGGCAGACCTTGGATTCGTTGTAGGCGTTGTTCAGATCTCCGCTGGTGGCGGCCTCGTCGCACAGCTTCGTCACCGTGGCCCACACCCTGTAGTTTGAATCGGCCGTCCCGTACATGTTGACGAGCACGTAATACGTGCCTGGCGTGAGGCCGGACGCCGTGAGCTGCTCCGCGGTCGTGCCGGAATTCGCCGAGGAGGCGATTTCGTTCAGATCGCCGTTGTAGAGATGGAGGTCCACGTCCGAACCTAGCGTGTCCATATCGACGGTCAGGTTGGCCCAATCCGAGAGGACAAACTTCCAGTAGTCCCGACACAGCGCGCTCGGAGTCACGCCGTTGCACCTGCTGCCCCCGCTCACGTAGTCCGAGATGCCGTTGTTGGAGCCGGGCTGGGTTGTGGGAAGCGTGCATATGTCCGTGTTGTTGATGTAGTTATTGTTGTCGCTCAGGAGGAGCGGCTCGAGGCAGGCATGGGCGGAACCGCTTCGCAACATGAACCACAACGCCGCCGATACCGCCGTCGCCCAGACCCGCTTTCTCATGGTCGTCCGGACCTCGGCGGGATCTTGACTGCGGAGCCGGGCACCTCATGCGCCTTTTCGAGAACCCCTCGATCAAAAAGGCCGAGCTTGTCCTGCTGTTCCTTGGTCACTGCCGGAGCGTCCACACCGGCAAGATCCTCGGGAACGACGTCCGGCGCGGGGCCCTCCCCGGGGAGATCCACCTCAGTCCCAAACCTGCCGTCGGCTTCACCCGGAAGTCGCTCGTATCGCCCGCCCCGTTGATATACGCCGGCGCCTCCGTGGCCAACCGCGCTCTTGTCGCGCTTGGAACAACCTTGAAGAGTTGAAACTGCGGACAAAATGAGTAGAAGGGATAGACCCCACGCGAGTGATAACTGCCGTGACCGGCTTTTTGGCATGCTCCCGTCCCTGATTCACGTGTACAAGAATTCATGTGGTTTGTCAATATCAAATTGGCGGCAATAGTGACTCTTATTGATGGCTTTTGAATTTAGACGTCACGGGTCACCTTGGCCGTCCGTCAGGGTCGTGAACGTCGAACATCTGAATCATGAACGTGGAACGGCGAACGTCGCACGTGGGAGGAGGAATTCCGGCGTTCACGTCGGCGTAGTGCGGTCGAGCGTGATGCGAGCCGGTATTCGAGGTAGGCGCACCCTTCAGGGTGCGTCATTAGACGCGGGCTAAAGCCCGCGGCTACCACTACTGCTGTACGCCGACCATGGAGGGTTGGCATGACGAAGGAAGTGCGGTCGAGCGTGATGCGAGTGCGATCCGGCGTGATGCCGGCCGCACTTTCGACGCCGAGATCCCACGTTGAGTCCCTTCGTCGTCCCCGAAGCGGAGCGGAGGGGGCAACCTATTTGGCCGGCAGGAAGCCGGCGATAGGGTAGAAAGTGCGCCTGGAGGGAGTCGAACCCCCAACCCTCAGATCCGAAGTCTGATGCTCTATCCATTGAGCTACAGGCGCAACTAGTGATTTCAGAGGCTTACGAAGCCAGGGCTTCCTGAGCTTTGGCAACTCCAAAATTACTCCAAATTTTCGACCCGGAATAGGCGTCCAGGCGCTTGATCGCCTCCGCCTTGTGTTCGTCGGCCACGTGCGCGTAGATCTCTACCATCTCCAAGCTACTCCATCCTCCAAGTTCCATCAAGGTCTTGAGCAGGTACACGTCCTGCACGTATGCCTTTAAGTGAATCCGCGAGTAGTTCAGCCAATCATCGGCCAGCATGTTGAACGTGGTCACCGCTTCCGGGGCCACCCTTTCCCACGGCCTTGCACCCGTCTGGACCTTCGCCCTCAACCCGTCCAACATCCCGATGGCATTCTCAAGCGTTTCCGCCTCATGCCTCTCAAGAATCCGCTCATGGTATTTCCGCGCCAGCTCCGGGTAGCGAACGAGAAAACGCCCATCCGGTAGCTGCCTCACGCCCTTGTATCGTTTGATTTTCGGCATCTCACTTGCCCCCTTTCTTTGCCCTTATCCTCTGCCTGCACATGGGGCAGACTTGTTGCCCAATCTCCTTCTTCAAGAGTTCGATCACCATCCGGTTGAACGCGATCCCACGGCGGGCGCAGTAAGCCTCAACCTCGGCCTTGAAATCAAGCGGCAGCCGAACGGCCCTGACCGTCGATGTCTTGTGCCTATCCTTCATGGTAATACCAATGTATTACCACATGGCTGTTTTGTCAAGCCCCCTTGATGCTACTGACTGCGGAGCCTCACGGTGCCGACCACGTGCGCTTGCCATTTGTGTCTGAAAACTCCAGCCAGGGGCCAGATGGTGGCAAGAGCAGCTCCACGCGAGGGGTACCTTTGTCGTCAACGAGTGTCAGCTTTGACCCTTCCTTGAGTGTGCCCAGCGCCGCGCGGGGGGTGCCTTTCCCATCGTTCAAGCTCAGCACCGGCCCGTCATCATTCAATTCCAACTTGGCGCGATGGGTACCCTTCCCGTCCCAGAGGGCAAGCGCCGGCCCAGTCTCTGTGACGTTCAGGCCGCCGCGGTGAGTGCCCTTCTCGTCGGACAGGACGAGCCCCGATCCCTTATCGGCCTCAATTCTGAGGACAACTCGATTGGTACCCTTCTCGTCAAACAGGCCCAGTCCTAGTCCTTTCTCGTCCACTCTCAACGCAGCACGGTTGGCTCCTTTCTCATCGAACAGCAACAGGGACGACCCTGCTTAAGACCCGATCAACTGTGCGCGAGGGGTGCCCTTCTCGTCCCAGAAGGCCAGCACCGGCCCCGCCTCCGTGACGCCCAGGGCGCCGAGATCGTGCCCCCATTTGTCCTCCAACACGAATTTACTTGCCCGAATGACCTTCCCGGCTTTCTCAGACGGCCAAGCCAGCGCGCAACCCACGATGACCGGGAACAGTGCAAACCACAGCCAGCGGTTGCGCCGCTTCGTAAGGTCCAGCTCATGCTCCAGTTTGCTCAGGCGTTCTTCAATGGTCATCTCGACCCCCTTTCGGTGTTAGGATTCTTTCTCAATTTGCATCCATCCTAGTCCGCGTCTATCCCAGTGTCCAAGGAAGCCGGAGGCGGGGTAGGTGGTCCTTGCGATAGCTCATGCGTTGCCGGTCCTCGCAGGGCATGGTAGAGAAGCGGCCATGACAAAAGGCACCGTCCGGCGAATTGAGAAAATCGTAGAGATTGCAACACAACTAGGCATGGCCGCCGTCATCGGTGGAACGGCGGATGCCGTGGTGGACGGTACGCGCAAGGGGCTGGACCTGTTCGGGATCATCATGGGTGCCCTATCTCTCGCCGTTGCAGTCTGGTTGACGGGACGGGTGAACGGAGATAAGCTATGAACATGGATGCAGCCAGTACGGTTCTTTTTGTCGCCTTCGCGGGGGTAGGCTTGTTCGCCATGGGTGCCGCCCTCTACGGCTTTCTAGCCACCCGTTCCAAGACCCCCGCCCATAATTAGCTTTTCCCCTCCGGCCATCCTCCCCCCTTCACTGCATCTCCGGCGATAGAAAAACGCTTTTTTCAACATCGGGACCCTTGCGGTAGCTCACTGTCTCGGTCCGATCACCCGCCGGACAAGTTCAGGGACCGCCAGGGGATGACAGTTAGCGCACACAGTAACCCCGTGGATGCTCACCCAGAAGGTAGACCCCCCGCAACCCCAACACGGACGAGAAGAATCCTCCTTTCCGCCAAGGGGTAGCGGAATTTGGGGACTTGGCGGAAGCATCTACCATGACGGAAAGGGCTGATTTGAGCCGGTCCAAGTAGGCAAGGGAACGGTCACAAGGCTTCCCTTCCCGGCGCGAGCGCCCAGAATGATGGAGAACGAGTCCTGCCGCACCCGTTCGCCGGAGGACGTTTTCCCACGCGACAGAAATTGCCGTTCCTTCCGCGTTGTCGTTTTCCCTCGCCATCCTCCAAGTCTTATTAAGCGTGTCCAGGACGACGAGAACGACACCTTCACCGTGGATGATACTCGTCAGTTCGGTGGCATCGCGCATAAGATCGAGTTCGGAAAGAAAAAAAAGATTGTCCGGCCAGCCGCCCATGTTGTCCAGTTTCTCTTTCAAGTTCCAGGTTGGATTTTCCGTAGCGACGAACAATACCGGGCCGGATTTCGACGGGGTGATTCCCACAAGATCACCGCCCCCAGCGATTGCACGCGCCACCGCAAGTGCGAACGTAGTCTTGCCCTCGCCCGTGGGCGCATTGAGAATTGTCGAGAGGGTAGGGAAAAGGTACTCGCCCCACAACCCCGTGATGCGCTGTTCACTCTCCGCGTGAAAGCAATCGCGCCACGGGCAAGCAGTCGCGGTTTCCGCATGGCGCGAAGATCCAGAGCGGAAATTCTCACTCCAAATTTACTCCAAATTTCGTACCCTAATTCCATGTAACGGCTTGTCATCGGTTTTCACGTCGATTGGAAATCGGACGATCTTTCAAGGGTGAATGACAGTCAGTGAGGATAGATGACGGTAGCCTTTGAAATCCGAAGTCTGATGCTCTATCCATTGAGCTACAGGCGCAAGGACGCGCAGTCCCTGCCGTACGCCGAGCCACGAAGGTGAGGCCCGGCCAATCGGCAGGGGCAGGCGTACTATCTTCATCGTCGCGGGCATCCCCATCGCCACGAGGGCATGGGGCCATGATATGTCGCCGTGCCACGGATGGCACGGCATTGAACATGGCCTGCCCGCCGTCAAAGGATGATAGTGCGGCCGACCTCACGTCGGGCCACGTTGAATGGGGTCGATTGTACAGAAAATCAAACCGGCCACCAGTTGAAGGATCAGGACTTCGACTGCCGACAACGGAAGCAGTTCGGCTCAATCGAACCCCGCCTTGGGCGTGATCGCCCGTGGGGTTTGGCTCTCTTCGTTACTCGAGAAAGTTGAGGGGTGGTACGCCGCCTGTGGTCTGGGGCGGGGTTGGCGAGGGAGGTGCAGCGCGACGCCACGGCCACTTCCGTCCTCGGAGCGTCGGCCGCGGGCGGGCATCGGCCTCGGGGGTGTAGCCCTTGCGCTGATAGCGGTAAAGATAGCGAGGATAGAGATAGGGGCCTTGGTAGTCGATGTCGTTCAAGACCATCCCGATCAGATTCGCTCCTACGCCTTTCATCGTATCGACGGCGCGAAGGAGCATGTCCCTGGGCGTACGCCCGACCCGGTAGACCAGGACGACGCCGTCCACGTGGGGCCCGATCACGGCGGCGTCCGCCACCGGAAGGATGGGAGGGCAGTCGATGATGACCACCTCGAAATCTTTCTTCACCTCCTCCAGGAAATGCCGGTTCATGAGCTGCTCGATCGTCTCGGAGGGATGAACCGGTGCTGGACCGGCCGGAAGAATTTTCAAGTTCTCCAATCCTGGAAACCTTTGAACCGACTTGGGATCCAGCCCGTCGAGGATCAAGTCGTAGATCGAACGGACCACCTCTTTGTAACCGACGCCGTCGGTGGTGATGCTGGTCAGGCCTCGATCGAGCCGGAGCGGGAAAATCTTGTGCAGGGTGGGACGCCGGGTATTCGCTTCGATGAGCAGCGTGGAATAGTTCGATTGGGCAAACGCAATCGCGAGATTGGAGGTGACAAACGACTTGCCTTCCTGCGGCGTGGCGCTCGTGACCAGGAACACCTGGCGGTCGCTCCGCCCCCTTCGCATCCCCATCCGCAGGATTCGGAAAGCCTCGCTGGTAGGGTGCTTGGGGTAGTAGTGGGCCACCATGGCGGTGTCGGGCGGGATCTTGGAACCCGCTGGATCGGACGACGGGGAGGAGCGGCCGTTCCCGCTTTCGCGGAGATCGAAATGGGGGATGACGGAAAAGACCGGAAGTTTCACCAAGGCCTCGATTTCGGAAACGTTCTCCAGAGAAAAATCGAAAGCTTCCCGGAGGAACGCCAGTCCCAATCCCACGATGAGGCCCATGAGCAGGATGGGAATAACCGGGGCCAGGCCGAACTGGGATTTGTCCGGATGCGCGGGCAGGAGCGCGTATTCGATGACCCGGACGAAGTCATCCCGATTTCGCGATTCGAATTCGGCGGTTTGCCACGCCTTCTGCATCTCATCCAGCATCTCCTGGTCGTGCTCGACTTTCCGCTGGAGCCGTACGAGCTGGATCTCATCCTCCAGGTAGCTTGTTTTGGCCGCTTCAATCCGGTTCTTTTGCATGGCGATGTCGTTTTCCCGGCGGAGGATTTGCAATTCGAGTTGTTCGATCGTTCGTATGAGATCCAATCGCAGGCTCTTGAGCCGGGAATCCAATTCCAGGATGACAGGATGTTGCGGGGTCAGTTCGGACGTCTTCTCCTGTTTTTCCGAAAGAACGCGGATGAAATTCTGCCGGAGCTGCTCATAGTTGGGCGGCGCGTTGGGGATGTCGAGCGAAGGCAGGCTGGGCTGGCGCTCCAGGTACGGTGCCTGTAGCGCCTGCAGGGTTTCCCCCAAAGCCGATTTCTGATTCTCGAGGTCCTCCTGTATCTCCTCAAGTTCGATCAGCTTGGAAAGGTGGAGCTTCAACGAGGATTCGACCTCCAGGAGTCGGTGCGAGATCTTGAACTCCCCGAGCGCGCGCTCGTCCGCTTCCAACGCGGCTTCCAGCCGCATCCTCTGCTTTCGGGCCGCTTCCTGGGCGGTGGCGGACTGCTCCCGGCTGTTGAGCCCTCGGTACCATTTGTAGGCCTCGGCCGTGAGGTTGGCGATGTCGCGCGACTCCTTCGCATTCGACGACGTGACCTCGATATCGACGATGGAGGTTCTCTGTCGTTGCCGAGGGCGGATCATCCCCTGGATGGATTTGACGATGGGAAAGTACTGGTCGTTCTGGAGGATCTCCTCGTGCTTGAGGTCCGCCGGAATGCGGCCGAGCTTCCGGGCCACTTGGATGACCACCGGGAGGCTGTTGACCACATGCACTTCCGTGCTCAGGTCCGTCCACGCGAAGCTTGTGCCCCCAGGGGCGGCGTAGGAGACCTGCTGAATTTCGACACTCGCCTGGGTGCGGTAAGACGTCCCCCGGGTCCGCGTGAACACGACCGACAGCACGATGGAGACGGACAAACATAGGAGGATGATCCACTTTCTCTTGAGGATGACCCGCGAGATGTCGAGGATCGAAGGCTTCGGCCCGGCAGATCCTTGGGCCGACGGACGGCTCTCGGGCATTTAGGCGAGCGCCTCTCCGATGGTGATCATGGGATATCGGCGAAGGTCCAGGAGCTGTTCGGTGCCCGCTCCGTTCTCATGCTCAAGGATCTCCACCACGGGTTTCATGGGAGTCTCGGGATTGGGCTTGTGCACCCGCGCCAGTTTTCCGCTGGAGAGCTTCACCAGGGAACCGGGTGGATAGGGGGTGATGCGCCGGAGGGCGGCCAGCCAAAGATGGCGCGGGAATTGATCCCGAGACTGTCCGAGGAGAAGTGAAAATCCGTCGAAGAATGATTGAGGCGCGCGGTGGGGCCGGAAGTGGGTGACACTCTCGACCGAATCGCAAAAGCCCACGATCTTGGCCAGGTGCTCAATCTCCTCTCCCCTCAAGCGATGCGGGTAGCCGCTCCCGTCCTCGCGTTCCTGTTCCTGAAGCGACAGCCTGGAGAAAGCTTTCTTGAGCCGGGAGTCTTGGAGGAGCCGGGCGCCTCGCTCCGGATGTGTCTGAACCACCTTGCGCTCCTCCTCGGTGAACTTCCTTCCCACCTTGAGGAGATCCTCCGGAAGATCGAACATGCCGACGTCGTGCAGGAGTCCGCCAGCGCCGAGGATGAGAAGATCCTTGCCCTCCACGGACATCTCCCGGCCCAAGGAGAGGCTCAGAATGGCCACGTTGATGGAGTGGTCATAAAGGAAGTGGGATCGATACTCGCCTTCGTTGGGATGGAAGACGGATTTCAGCCATCCGTCGGGATGAAGGGCAAGGTCGGAAGCCATTTCGGTCAGGATGGAGAACAAACGGTGCTCCTCGGTGTCCCGCCCGTTTCGCAGGCGATCGACAAAACGCATCAATTCCTCGCGCGCGGTGCGCACCAGCGAATCAATGCGTTCCCGTTCGCGGGCGGCCACCCTTGATTCATCACGACCCGTGCTGCTCATGGCCCTCCTGTAGGTAAATCACATGCTAGCACAGTGGACCGGACAAGGAAAGTGGGGATCCTCTCCCGCCGAAGGACGGAGGAGGAGAACCCTGTCGGGTGGGCCTCGGCCGGCTCGTCGAGCGGTACGGGGGCGAATGCGCTTGACACCTCCAGGTCGAGTTGCTATGAAAAAGACCTGTGAATCAAAGGCAACAATGGAAAAAAACCTTACAAAATTAGGCAAAGATCCCCATTCGCTTGACGAGATAGACATCGGGATCCTCGCCCTCCTTCAGGAGAACTGCAAACTCCCGCTCGCCCGGATCGGCCGGAAGGTCGGTCTCAGCGCGCCGTCGGTCATCGATCGGATCAAGAGGATGGAGGAGGAAGGGCTCATCCAAGGCTACCATGCGCGTCTGGATGCCCGAAAGCTGGGGAAGGACGTCACCGGCTTTGTGGGCGTGTCGATCGCCCACCCGAGGCAGATCGACCCTTTCGTAACCGCCGTCCGGTCCATGCGGGAGATTCTGGAGTGCCACCACGTCACCGGCGGGTATACGCTTCTGCTCAAGGTGAAGCTGGAAAACACGACCGCCTTGGAGGACCTCATCCGCAGAATCCGTTCGCAGGCGGGCGTTGAACGTACCGAAACCATGATCGCCCTGTCCACCCCCACCGAACGAGTCCAGATCGATCTGGGGTCCGCGTCTGAAAACGGCCACAACGGTGGCAAGCGCCGGAGAAAACCATGACCGGTCAGTCGCTCCGGCCCCAAGGGCTTTATCATCCCGACCACGAGCACGATTCGTGCGGCGTCGGGTTCGTCGTCGACATGAAAGGGGTCCCTTCAAACGACATTCTTCGGAAAGGCATCGAAGTCCTGAACAACCTCACGCATCGGGGAGCGTGCGGCTGCGACCCGCTCACGGGCGACGGCGCGGGCATCCTGTTCCAAATCCCACACGCGTTTTTCGAAAAGGAGTGCGCCAAGCTGGATCTTCTGCTCCCGGCGCCGGGGGAATATGCCGTCGGAATGGTCTTTCTTCCCAGGGAAGTCTCCCAGCGCGATTCGTGCGAGCAGGCCTTCGAGAAAATTGTTCGTCGCGAGGGACAGCGACTTCTAGGCTGGCGCGAAGTTCCCGTCGATCCCTCCCAGTGCGGTCCTCAGGCGCGGGAGATCCGCCCCGAGATCCGTCAGATCTTCATCGCGCCGGGGCGGAACGTTTTTGGGCAGGACGCCTTCGAGCGGAAACTTCTCGTCATCCGCAAGCAGATCGAGAACTGGGTGCGCGGATCGGGCCTCCGGGACGCCGACGCGTTCCACATCCCGAGCCTGTCCAGCCGGACGATTGTGTACAAGGGCCTTCTCATTTCTCACCAGATTCCCCGGTTCTATCTCGATCTTCAGAATCCGATGCTGGCGAGCGCCATCGCCATGGTCCACCAACGCTTCAGCACGAACACGCTTCCCTCATGGGACCGCGCGCATCCTTACCGCTTCCTCTGCCACAACGGCGAAATCAACACGCTGCGCGGAAACATCAATTGGATGCATGCGCGGCAGGCGCTGTTCCAGTCCCCGTTGTTCAAGGACGACATCAGGAAGATCATGCCGGTCATTTCACCCGGCGGGAGCGACTCCGCCATGTTCGACAACGCCCTTGAGCTGCTTGTCCACACCGGTCGTTCGCTTCCCCACGCCATGATGATGATGATCCCGGAGGCGTGGCAGAAACATCAGCTCATGGATGAAACCAAGAAGGCCTTTTATGAGTACCATGCGTGCATCGTGGAGCCGTGGGATGGTCCGGCCTCCATCGCCTTCACGGACGGGCGTGTGGTCGGCGCGGTGCTGGACCGGAACGGACTGCGCCCCTCGCGCTACGTGGTCACCAAGGACGGTCTGGTGGTCATGGCGTCCGAAGTGGGCGTGCTGGACATTCCGGCCGAGAACATCCTCCTGAAGGGTCGGCTGCAACCCGGCAGGATGTTTCTCGTGGATCTGGCCAAGGGACGGATCGTGGCGGACGAGGAGATCAAAGCCGAGATCGCCGCGCGCAAGCCGTACCGCCGCTGGCTCGACGACCAGTTGGTGAAACTGGAAGACCTGCCTTCCCACAAGATGCTGCCCGAATCGCTCAAGCCGGCCGATCTCCTGCGGCGTCAGCTTGCCCACGGGTACACGCTGGAGGATCTCCGCCTCCTGATGGTTCCGATGGCGCTCAACGGGCAGGATGCCGTGGGCTCGATGGGTGTGGACACGCCGCTCGCGGTCTTGTCGGAACGGCCCCAGCTCCTGTTCAGCTATTTCAAACAGCTCTTCGCCCAGGTCACGAATCCTCCGATCGATCCCCTGCGGGAAGATCTCGTCATGTCCATTGAAACCACCCTCGGGCCCGAAAGGAATCTTTTTGAAGAGACGCCGGACCACGCCCGAAAGATCAGGCTGACGTCACCCACGCTAACGAACGAAGAACTGGCCCGGCTCAAGGAATTGAATCAGCCCGGCCTCGTCTCCCACACGATTCCCGCGCTGTTCGAGGCGCGGAGGGGTCCGGACGGACTCCGCTCGGCGCTGGACGAACTGTGTCGGCGGTCTGCGGAGGCGATCGACGGGGGAGCGACGATCCTCATCCTGTCCGATCGAGGCATGGACCAGACCCATGCGGCGATCCCGAGCCTCCTCGCCGTCTCCGCCGTGCATCACCACCTCATCCGGGAAGGAAAACGTGTGCGGGCGGGCCTCGTGATCGAAACGGGCGAACCGCGAGAGGTGATGCACTTCTGCCTGCTGATGGGATATGGCGCGGGGGCGGTCAATCCTTACCTGGCGTATGAATCGGTCCGACAGCTCGTGCGCGAGGGCATCATCAAGGAGGTGGACGACGACGAGGCGGTCACGCGCTACCGAAAAGCCGTGGACAAGGGACTGCTCAAAGTCGCCACCAAGATGGGGATCTCTACGTTGCAGAGCTATCGAGGCGCGCAGATCTTCGAAGCCATCGGCATCAACAAGGAGGTCATCGACAAGTATTTCACGTGGACCGCTTCCCGCATCGAGGGCATCGGGATGGACACGATTGCCCGCGAGACGTTGATCCGGCATGAGAAATCTGTTGCGGAGTCTGCCGGCGCGGGCGCCGACCTTGAGGCCGGCGGGCAATATCAGTGGCGCCGGCGGGGAGAGTTTCACCTCCTGAACCCGGACACCATCGGGAAGCTCCAGCACGCGGTGCGGAGCAAGAACCCGGCGACGTACAAGGAGTTCGCCGAGATGGTCAACAATCAGAACCAGCGGTTGGCGACGATCCGCGGGCTCCTCCGTTTCAAACCGGGGAAACCGGTTCCGTTGGATGAGGTGGAGCCGGCCGCGGAGATTGTGAAGCGGTTTGCCACGGGCGCCATGTCGCTCGGGTCCATCAGCCGCGAGGCGCACGAGACCCTTGCCGTGGCCATGAACCGGATCGGCGGGAAGAGCAATACGGGCGAAGGGGGCGAGGATCCTGAACGCTACCTTCCGGATCCGAACGGAGATTCCCGGCGAAGCGCCATCAAGCAGGTGGCGTCGGCCCGATTCGGGGTGACCATCGGTTACCTCATCAACAGCGACGACCTCCAGATCAAGATCGCCCAGGGCGCGAAGCCCGGCGAGGGGGGTCAGTTGCCGGGGCACAAGGTGAGCGAGTACATCGCAAAGGTCCGGTACTCGGTTCCCGGCGTGGGGCTGATCTCCCCCCCCCCGCACCACGACATCTATTCGATCGAGGACATCGCCCAGCTCATCCACGACCTGAAAAACGCGAATCCCCAGGCGAGAGTCCACGTCAAACTGGTGGCGGAGGTGGGCGTAGGCACGGTGGCGGCGGGCGTCGCCAAGGCGAAGGCGGATGTGGTGCTCATCAGCGGCTACGAGGGCGGCACGGGGGCCTCGCCGCTCACCTCCATCCAGCACGCCGGCATCCCCTGGGAATTGGGATTGGCCGAGACGCAGCAGGTCCTCGTGATGAACGGCCTTCGCGGACGGATCATTGTCCAGACGGACGGCAAGATGCAGACCGGGAGGGACGTTGCCATCGCGGCCCTTCTGGGCGCGGAGGAGTTCGGCTTCTCCACGCTTCCCCTCGTGGCCCTCGGTTGCATCATGATGCGGGTCTGCCACCTCAACACCTGTCCGGTCGGAATCGCCACGCAGGATCCGCTCCTTCGGAAGAAATTTGCCGGCGAGCCCGAGCACGTCATCAATTATTTCTTCTTTGTTGCGGAGGAGCTCAGGCAGATCATGGCGGAACTCGGGTTCCGAAAAGTGGCCGACATGGTGGGTCGAACGGACAAGCTTGAGATGCGCGACGCCATCGACCACTGGAAGGCCAAAGGCCTCGATTTCACCCCGCTCCTCCACAAGGTGGAGTCTTCGTCTACAGCGGCGATCCGGTGCGTGGAGGCGCAGGACCACGGGCTTGAAAACGCACTCGATCACGTCCTGATCCAACTTTCCCGCGAGGCCATCGAGCAGAAAAAGCCGGTCGAAATTCGGATGCCGATCCGGAACTCCAACCGGTGCGTCGGCACGATGCTCAGCGGCGAGATTGCGAAGAAGTACGGGGATGAGGGGCTCCCCCCAGAGACGATCCAGATTTACTTCGAGGGATCCGCGGGCCAGAGTTTCGGTGCATTCCTTGCGCATGGCGTCTCGCTGACGTTGGAAGGCGATGCGAACGACTACACGGCCAAGGGCCTTTCCGGGGGGCGCGTGGTGGTTCATCCACCGTCGGCCTCCACGTTTGTGGCGGAGGAGAACATTCTGGTGGGAAACGTCGTCCTCTACGGAGCCACCGGCGGAGAGGCGTATTTCAGGGGGATCGCGGGCGAACGATTCGCCGTCCGGAACAGCGGGGCAACCGCGGTGGTGGAAGGCGTGGGCGACCACGGGTGCGAATACATGACTCGGGGAACCGTGCTCGTTCTTGGAAGGACGGGTCGCAATTTCGCGGCCGGCATGAGCGGCGGGGTGGCCTACGTGCTCGATGTGGACCGCGATTTCAAGAAGAAGTGCAATACGGGCATGGTCGAACTTCAGGAACTCATGGACCCATCGGATGTCTCCACGGTCCGCCGTCTCCTCCAACGGCATTTGCAATTCACGAAGAGTGCGGTGGCGGATCGCATTCTCAAGCGTTGGGATGACTACCGGACTCTGTTCGTGAAAGTCCTCCCCGTCGAATACAAGAAGGTCCTTGCCCATCAGCACCTGAGCGAGGAAGCGCTCAAGCTCGCGGCGGTCTAGGGCAATGGGATCAAGGTTTCAACCTGTAGCGGAGCCTTCAGGCTCCGCGCTGTGACTCGATGGGCAAGATCACCGGATTCCTGGAAAAGCAGCGCGAGCTGCCCCCGGATCGGCCGGTCGGCGATCGCCTCAAAGATTGGAAAGATGTCCATAAGGAGTTTCCGGAGGAGCTTCTGCGCTCTCAGGCCGGCCGGTGTATGGACTGCGGCGTGCCCTTCTGTCACAAGGGGTGTCCGCTGGGAAATATCATCCCCGATTGGAACGATCTGATTTACCGGAACCGCTGGCGGGAGGCGCTGGACCGGTTGCTCTCCACCAACAACTTTCCTGAGTTCACGGGCCGAATCTGTCCGGCCCCCTGCGAGGACGCGTGTGTGCTCAGTATCAACGACCGACCGGTGACCATCGAGCGGATCGAGCAGGCGATCGTGGAGAACGGCTACCGGCAGGGATGGATGACGCCGTCCTCCCCCGCCCGCCGCACGGGCAAGAAGGTGGCGGTGATCGGTTCCGGTCCCTCCGGCCTGGCCTGCGCCGATCAACTCAACAAGGCAGGACACAAAGTCACGGTGTTCGAACGGGCCGACCGGCCGGGCGGCCTCCTGATGTACGGGATTCCGGATTTCAAATTGGAGAAGCATGTGGTTCGCCGTCGCCTCGACCTCATGCAGGAGGAGGGAGTCGAATTCAAGACGGGCGCCCACGTGGGCGTCAACGTCCCCGCCGACGATCTTCGCAAGCGATTCGACGCGCTCGTCCTGGCCGGCGGGGCGACGCAGCCCCGGGACCTGCCGATTCCGGGGCGTGATCTCCAGGGCATCCATTTCGCCATGAACTATCTTCCTCTGCAAAACAAGCGAAACCAAGGCGATCCGATTGCAGACGCGGATTTTATATCGGCGAAGGACAAGCGGGTGGTCGTTCTCGGGGGGGGGGACACGGGATCGGATTGCCACGGGACGGCGCTCCGCCAGGGCTGCCGATCTCTTCTGTCGTTGGAACTCCTGCCCAAACCGCCCGAGCAGCGGATGTCGAACAACCCCTGGCCCGAGTGGGGACGCGTGTTCCGGACCTCCAGTTCACACGAGGAAGGAGGAAATCGAGATTGGGGCATTCTGACCAAGGAGTTTTGCGGCCGCGAAGGCCGGCTCGCGAAGATTCGCGTGGTGCGGGTCGATTGGCAGGCCTCGGCGAACGGCGGCCCGCCCAAGATGGTGGAAATCCCCGGATCGGAGTTTGAGATCGAAACCGATCTCGTCCTGTTGGCGCTTGGATTCCTGGGCCCGGAGAAGGGAACTCTCCTGAAGCAGCTTGGCGTCAACGTGACGGACCTCGGGAGCGTGGCCGTGGATGGAAGCTACATGACCAACCAGGAGGGAGTGTTCTCGTGCGGGGACATGCGGCGGGGGCAGTCGCTTGTCGTGTGGGCGATCTGGGAGGGCCGTGAGGCTGCGCGCGGTGTGGACAAGTACCTGATGGGGGAGACCGGCCTCCCCAGCAGTCCGTTCCATTACTAAGAGCCTCTGACAGAACGCCGATTCGTAGGGGAGCATCTTCAGATGCTCCCTCTTGTCCTTGCCTCCTCGTAGGGGAGCACCTACAGGTGCTCCCTCTTGGTTGCTCCCTCTTGTCTACGCATTCTGCTAGACGCTCTAAGAACTGCGACACCTTGACTTCACGGGTCAAGATATGCGATAGGGCGATCATGAAAAAGTCGTTCCTTACCCTCCCGCTTTCACTTCTGTGCCTGGCGAATCTGTCCTGCGGGAGTGCCTACGATGACGCGTCCTCATCGCCCAACACGACGGTCCAGGAGCCGTCGACGAGTGCACCGGCCACTTCTGATCAGGGCTCTACACCTGCAACACCGGCGGCTCCGGCGGAGGGGACGCTCAGTGGGTCGGTGCAGCCGATACTCACGGCCAATTGCTCGTGCCATTTGGGTGCACTGGCTCCAGCCGGAATGAATCTCGAATCGGGAAAAGCCTTCGCGAGCACCGTGGGGGTTCAGTCGACGGTTGGCTCCTGCACGAAACTCAAGCGGATCGAGGCGGGCAAGGCGGATGACAGTGTTCTAATCAAGCGCGTGGAAGGGAGTTCCTGCGGAGCCCAGATGCCGAAAGGGCGGACGCCGCTTTCGGCGGACCATGTCTCCACGATCCGGAAATGGATCGAGGCGGGGGCTCCCAATAATTAGTGATGAGTGAAGCGTGATGAGTGATGAGAGAAAGAGCAACGGCGGCAAAGACTCATTCTAGGTTTCTTCCGGTTCTTTTCCTTCTCATCACTACTTACTCTTCACTCATCACGCGCTCCGCGTACGGCGAGCCGTATCTGGCTGTTCGCTCCGGAGAGAAGTGTCTCGTCTGTCACGTGAACATGACGGGGGGGGGGAAGCGGACGGACCACGGCGCCAAGTACGGCCAGAAGTACCTGCCCATCATCGAATCGGAGCCCGTTTCGTTTCGATTTTCCAATGTTTTGGCCATAGGCTCCGATGTGCGAGTGGACGAATCGAATCGGCGCTACCGCAAGCCCGAGTCCCTGCGTTCGAGTCTCGCGCCCGGGGTGGCACCCACCAAGAACGGAAACGGCGTGGAAGCCGGCCAAGCGAGCTTCTACGTCGAGGCGAACATGCTCGACAGTGCCGTGAATTTTTATCTCGACGAATCGTTCGCGCCGGCCGCAACCACCCGGGAGGTGTTTATGAGGGCCGAACATCTGGATTCACGCTCGTACGTGAAGGTGGGACACTTCTTCATGCCGTACGGCCTACGGGTCGTGAACAACGAAACGTTCATTCGCGAGCAGACCGGCTACACGATGACCCAGGGAGGCGACGGGATTGAATTAGGCCTGGAGCCGGATCCCATCGACCTCACGTCTGTTCGAATCGCGGTGGTGGACGATGCGGCCACCGGGCCGGATGCGTCCGGCGTGGTCGAGGCTGTGCACGATCTATTCCGGATCGGCGCTTCAGGCGGCTATCAATCGGGGGACGGCTCCGATCGCAGCGCACTCGGAGAGTATCTCGGCATTCGGCTCACCCGGTACGCCCAGATCCTTCAGGAACTCGACTTCCTTTCTGAAATCCGCCCCGGCAAGGATGAAACGGCCCTCATCCACTACCTGGAGGCCAATGTCACCCCGCACAAGGGGGTCAACCTGAAGGGCTTTTACGAACGTTGGTCGCCAAGCAAAGGCGCCGCGTCCTTGTGCAGGGCCGGACTCGATCGATTCGGCGGCGGCGTGGAAACTTTTCCTGTCCCGTTCGTGCGATTGGGCGTTTCGAGTTCATTCACCATTGTGGGAGACGACTACGCCCCTGTCCTTGGCCACGACCGCGCCTTCTCCTTCCTCGCCCAGGCCCACCTGTTTTTCTGAGAAGTAACGGCCCGACGCCTGAGGGATAGGGAATGGGGGACGTTGCATGGAATAGTACTTATTCAAGCCATGTGTTGGGAGAGAACAAAGGGGTCAAGTCTTGACTTGATACTTCTGAGGATCGCCGATGGAGCAAGTTGTGCCAAGTCAAGACCAACCCGTCCGCCCGCGCTGTCCCCAAGTAGTATCAAATCAAGACTTGACCCCATGCCTCAAGAGCTTCTGACAGAATGCCGATTCGTAGGGGAGCATCTTCAGATGCTCCCCCTTGTCGGGAGGGTCTGAAGACCCTCCCCTACGCATCATGACCAACATAAACCTTTCAAAAAATGGCAAAAGTCGAGCTAAGCCTTGTGAGAAGACAAAGGTTACATCTGTGATCTGTTTTTCTGAGAGGCATTCAGAGTCAGGCATTCGGGGTCCATGCTGAAAGCCGATGGCCGATCGCCGAAAGCTTGATTCCTACCGGTTGAACTTGGAGAGGGCGTTGATTTCGGGATCGGTGTTGGGGTCGCCGCGGTTGAAGGCGGGCATGTTGTCCTTGGTGTAGTAGTTGCCGTACTTGCCGTTCCACAGGAGGCCATGGCCCATGTTGTAGAGGATGACGCCGGTGCGCGGGCCGAGCGATACGGTTTCCTCGTACACGTTCGGATGGGTGCCCAGATTGTGCCCTCCGCCCTGTTCGTGGCGGCGGGGCCTTCTTGACCCCCGGACGGCAATCGAAGATCCGTCTCCCCAGTGCCGGAGGGGCATGCCCGGGGGCCCGGAGTAGTTCGTGATCACGTCCGAATAGCGGCCCTTCACGTCCGCCAGCAGCGATTTGAAAGTGAAGTTTTCGTCGTTCTCCGACAGGTGGAAGATTTTCCGCGCGCCGCCGCTCTCCTTCAAAATGAGGTCGATCGCGTCGACGTTCTTGAACACCTCGTCCAGGAAGCCTTCGTATGCCTCCATGAATTCCGAGTAAGGGGGCTGGTAGCCGAGAGAGGACTGCGTCTGTGCCGTGATAAAGAATCCGTCGTATCGTTCGCCCTCCGGCAGATCCTTCATGGCCACCTCGCGAAGCCCTTTGATCGCCATGTAGTGTTGGGGATTGATTTCCGTCGTGAAGAGGTCCCGCGGGAAACCCGGATCGAGCCCCGTTCGGGCCATCTCATCGAGGTCCTGCTTCCTGTCCTTGTCGGCGCCCGTCGGATCCTTGAATTTGTACTCGTATTCCACCTCGGCCCGCCCCACGAGCCATTCGGGAAAGACCTCTCCGGGGTTTGTGAGCCATCCCGCTTTCTTCACGGTTCCATCGGGGGCCACGGTTTTCAGCGTGAGGAGGTCCATGGCCACCCGGATGCAGATGGCCGGACCGCAGGAGCGATTGACCAGGCCGCTCCCGGTGTTGTTTGAGGGCAGTTCGTCGGCGTAGACCAACTCGGTGAGTTTGGAGTAGTCCATCCCTTTCCGAAGGACGAGGGAGAAGCCGCTGAGAATCTCCAGCTTCCCGCCCAAGTAGAAATAGGGATTGTCCATCGGAAGCAGCGCATACTGTGCGCGGACGTCGAAGTCCTTCACCTCCATCGGGGCTTGGTCTTGGACGGATGCCAGGCTCGTTTTCGCGAGTTGCCGTCCGAGACTTTGCATCCGGCCGAGGTTGGTTCCCCCCTGACGGTCCGGCCCGAAATTCGGCACGAGGGCAATGCTTCTTCCCCCCTCCAGCAAGGGGATGGGGCTGTCCGACGATTCGGATCCTTCGATGGAATTCCCGTCGCAATCCACGTACCGTCCCTGTGCGTCGATCTTGGGAATCGGATTGCCGAGCGGTCCCGTGAGCCCTCCCTGGGGGCCGATCTGGAAGAGGCAGGTCCCGCCGATTTTGGATTCGACGAAGTTGCAGACGTTTTCGGCATAGTCGCCGGTAAGTTTGGTGTTGGATCCCGGGCCGGCCTCGACGTGGGCGCCCCACACCACGAATGTGGCCAGGACTTCGCTCGGATGGTCCGCGGAGACGAACTGCCACGTGTATACGTTGAAATCGAGGACCGTAGGCATGCGGGAATCGCCGTTCAGGAACCGCACCGGCTTTTCCTGAAGGTCTTTCGGGGTCATGCACTCCACTCCGGCGTCGACCATGCCGTTGTCGAGAATGCCCCGGTCCTCATCGGTGTTGGGCACGCCGTCTTCGTTGCAATCGATCTCCGCCTCCACGATGCCGTCCCCGTCGGCGTCCCTGAAATCGTCCGTATGCTGGAAGCTCTTCCTGAAACAGCCGACTTCCTTGTGGGGCTGGTCCCGCTCGGCGAAGCGCATCTTGGCCGGCTTCATCCCGGCGAGCGCCTCTCGGAGCGCATCGGCGGTCCGGTCTTCCACCCAGAGCCAGTAGGGGTAGTTGTGAAAATTCATCGCGCCCACCGGGAAGGCGAGCTCCAGCACGCCTTCGATCTTCAGGAGATCTCCGATGCGAACGCCGCCGGGACCCTTGATGTCGAAGTTCTTCAAAAGGTTCGGACCCCAGAGGCCTTGCGGGTCCGGGAGGGAATGGTTGTGATGGACATACAGGATGATGTTTTCTTTGCGGATACGGCCGTTCGTTTCACCCGCGAGCCTCTCGCGCAATCCCGCGAGTTGGAGCGTCGGGAAGCCGACGAAGGGGAGACCGATCACCGCGGTCACCTCGTCGTTCTGCTGGAGCACCATAGCTTTGGCATAGATGCTTGCTTCGGTGTCGATGCTCGTGGCGGGACGGCCTTCGTCGTAACCGCCCATCCAGAGCGCCTCGAATTGGCCGTTCCTGTTGGCGTCTACGAAACCTTCCCGGCAGGTTGCAGGGTCCGGATCCGGCTTGTCCAAGTAGCCTTCATAGATCTCGGAGGAGTTGCGTTGGCGGTGGCCGGGCTCGCGCCATTCCCAGCATCCATCCGAGACTCCGTCGGCCGGCTTCGCGGGGTAGGGCAGGCTCGGGGAATCGAGTTCGTCGCTGTAGTGGATCGGCAGCTCGAAGCAGAATTTGCCGCTCGGGCAGGACCCGTCCGAGTTGTAGGGAACGGGCATGATGTCCACTTTCGACGCGCCCGCTCGGAACCGGCCGTCTTTCGGCAGTTCGACCTGGAATTGAGGTTCGAGCGACTTGCTGCACGAGACCGCGAGCGCGAGGGAGATGAGGATCGGGATGGGCTTCCGCATTATGGCAGCGGTCCTTCCGGTTGAAGGGTTGGGGCGGATTCCGAAGCAGGTGCTTCTTCGGGGTCCACGGCACGTCCGAATCGATAGATGATGCCAACGTTCAGGAAACTTACGGCATTGGTATATTTTCCCGGCGCCGCCGGTTTCTGGAGTGATTCGTTGAGATCGACGGTTCGGTCACCATACAGGACTTGGACGAAGGCCGCCTTGACGCTCAAGTCCTCGGCGACTTTCACGTCCGCCCCGAGAGTAGCCGCCATTTTGTTCGAATCGAACGTGGCGGGCGTGAGCCATGAGTCCGGGATGGCGTTGGAATCGAAACTGCCGCCGAGAAAGGGAGAGACACGATCCGTGTAGGCGTACTTGAATCCCAGGCGGACTCCGAACGCGTCCTGAAACTGCTGCTCGCTCACTTGCCGTTCGGGGATCAGGTTGTGCCTCCGGTCAAAGGTTTCCAGCCGGATTGCGTCGAAGGAAGACCAATCCACCCACTCCATGTAGAGCCTCGTCCGGAGTTTTGAGGTGGGATAGTAGTCGAAGGACGATTTGAGCGAAGCCGGCAGCGTATATTTGGCCGTGACGCCCGCGAGCAAGGGCTGAATTCGATCGGCCTCCGAAGGGGTGGGATCGAGGATGATGCCTCCGTCGCCCGTTCGGCAACCAACGCGCCGGCACAGGAAGGAGCCATCGGGCGTGAGCGAGAACACTCCTTTGGACTCCACGGATGTAGGCGTGGTGAAACTTGCCCCGAATCTCCAGGAGTCATAGTTGAAAAAGACGCCGAGAATTCCGCTGAAGGCATTGCCGGCCAGGTTGTCCAAGTGCCGGATGGCATCCACGTCCTGGGATTCCGGCTTGCCCCCAGTGAGCGTTGCCGCGATGTCCGCATGCGCGGTGCTGTCCAGGAAGGCTCGCACATAGCTGAATCCGAAACCGACAAAGGCGTGTTCCGTCAGAGGATGGGCGTAGGCCGGCGTCACATAGTAATGGGTGAGAGTGCTTTCGGTGGAAAAATATTTCTGAGCTCCGTTCGGGTCGTCCCATTCGGAGGAGGAGCCAAAGGGAGCATAGGCGCCGATGCCGAAAACTCCTTCTCCGGCGGGGTGGGAGAATCCGGCGAATGGGAAGGGGAAGCGATTGCTGAGACTGGCCTTCCGGGAGGTGGCCGAATCGCGGAGCAGCCACTCGCCGGTATTCTGGTCTTGGAAGTACTCGTGGCTGCGCGTGTAGCTGCTGGTTCGGAAGAAGTAGCTCGCGTCGAGCATTGCCGCCGGGGTGGGGTCACCTCCCAAGGCGGCGGGGTTCCAGAAAACGGCGGAGGGGTTGGCCTCCGTGGGACCGCTGTCGGGTCCGCCGACCTGCGTGATGTAGAAGCCGCTCGCGCGGGCGAATTTCATCCCATGCAAGGCAGTCGTGAACAGGAGGGTGAGGGCGATCAGCGCGGTAGGACGCATCGCCGCGGATTGTACCAATGGGCCGGTCAAAGGCAAGCCCTCTGCGTTGACTTTGTGTGATTCCAAGAGTAAAATACCGCTCTTGAAAGGATAAGGATATCCATGAGAGTCAGTGTCGCAAGGAAGATTTCCATCGTTCTGCTCGCTTCCGCCTTCATCGGCTGTGAGAATGACAAGGGGGGCAGCGGGTCAACTTCCGCGGGTCCGGCGGGAAACCAAATTGAGAAGATGGGACCGGCTAAGATTTCCACCCCAAGCGATGTCCAGGCCTCGCTCGATTCGTATGGCAACGGAACGAGTGGGTATGTTTCCCTGGTGAATCGACTTCTGGCGACCAGCAAGCATTTCATCTCTTCGGTTCAGGGTCTGAATCTTTCGAACGACAGCGCGCAGTTGCCGTTCTCGACCGCGCCGCTCAGACCTCAGGCCACGGCCACGCCTTGCCCCAAGATCGGAAGCAATGGGAGTTTCAAGACGGTCGATGGTTCACTGGAAGGGAACCTGAGCCTGACCGTCGATTTCGGGGTTACCGGCTGCACGCCGAAGGAAGTCAAGGAAGGCATCCTGTTCGGAAAGATCGACGTCGATCTCAACGCGGAGAAGGCCGCGGGCGACTGGACGTTCCGATACGAAGGGTTCAAGGTCATCAACAAGGGCGCCCAGATCGTAGTCGGCGCCGACGGCTCCATCAAAGTCGCCTGGATTGGAAAGGCTATCCCGATGATGGCCGGATCCACGGGCGCGCCGTCCGACATGACCACCACTCTCGATCTCAAGGGGGTGGACTCCGGACGTGAAGTGTCGGTCAAGGGCGAGAGCGTGTTCAAACAGAAAACGAGCACCATTTTCGATACGACCGAGGACATGGAGGTGGCGGTCAGCGGCATCACCCATCTCCTGAAGGGCAGTTCGCTCCAGGAGATTCAGTCCGGAAAACTTGTCTCGATCACTCCGCTTGGAACGCCGGAGGTTCAGGAGGGCGAGGAGGCGAAGCTGAAACTGGATCAACGCGTGGATTACGGCAACTCCGTTTTCGGCCGCCTGGTGATTGAGAGTAATCGCGCGGTCTTGTCCTCCAGCTGTTCCAAGAACCCCGTTTCCGGCGAGACCACGCTTTCGAACGAGCTGGGCGCGGCGAAACTGACCTATCGGGACGCTTGCGAGGGGAAGGCACTGGCCACGATCAACGGGCAATCAGCGGGAGACTTGAATACGGTGACGCTTCAGCCGGTCGCCACCGTTCCTCAGCGGTAGGCGCGGGCCATGGTCCATGCCGCACCATCCGTGGTGCGGCGACATATCATGGTCCCATACCCTCCGTGGCATGGGGCTTTAGCCCGCGTCTTGTGCGCAGGCTGAAGCCTGCGGCTACCCGGCCTCGAGCTGGTCCACCCGCGCGAACCCAACTACCGGCTGCCCGTTCCCCTCGGGCAACAGCACCTCGAACCCCATGTCCCGGATCATCCGGATATCCGCATTTTCATCGTTGCCCGGAGTGGTGAGGTATCCGTTCGTGAAAATCGAGTTGGCGGCGTAGAGCGCGAGGGGCTGGAGCGAACGGAGGTTGACTTCCCGTCCACCCGCCGCGCGGATGTCACGCGAGGGGTTGACGAACCTGAACATGGCCAGCGTCTTCAGGCAGTAGGTCGGGGTGAGTCGCCCCTGGCTTTGCATGGGCGTTCCGGGACGCGGATCCAGGAAATTGACGGGGATGGATTCGACGCCGAGTTCGCGTAGGGCGAAGGCGAGATCCACCACGTCTTCATCGGACTCGCCCATTCCGATGATGCCGCCGCAGCAGGCCTCCATGCCGGCTTGCTTGGCGATCTTGACGGTGCTCACGCGGTCTTGGTAGGTGTGCGTCCCGACCACATCGGGGAAGTGGCGCTCCGCGGTTTCCAGATTGTGATTGAATTTGTCCACTCCGGCCTCCTTGAGGCGGCGGGCCTTGTCGGGCGTGAGCGTTCCGAGCGAAGTGCAGACGTTGATCTTCAAGGTGCGTTTGATCTCCTCGACGGCCCCGCAGATGACCTCCAGATCCTTGTCCGACGGCCCGCGCGTGGCCGTGACGATGCAGAACTTCCAGGCTCCCGAATCGGCCGCGGCGCGAGCCTGTTCGAGGATCTCTTCGCGAGTCATGAGTTTGTGGCGATCAACGGGCGTTTCGTAGTGGGCCGATTGCGAGCAGAATCCGCAATCCTCCGGACAGCCGCCCATTTTCGCGTTGAGCAGAATGTGAACTTTCACTTTGTTCCCGTGGTGATGACGCCGGATCCGGTAGGCGGCGTCCAGGATGCTCGGAACGTCGCTCTCCGGCGAGCGCAGCACGGCTAGCGCCTCCTCACGCGAAGGCGCGTTTCCATTCAAAACTCTCTCCGCCAGTTCCAGCCAGTTCATTTGGGAGCGCGATCATACCAAATCGCCCGCACAAAACGAAGGTTGACGATCCGGTTGAGCCCCAAGGGCCGGTTTGCTACGCTTCCCCCGGTGACTGATCAGGCTCCGCCCGTTCCCGCGATGGATCCAAATAGGAAGTCGTCTGCAAGGGTTGGCCCCTCGGCTCCACCGGGGGAAATCCGGAGAACTGTAATGTCATGAACGTCCCCCGGCAGCCACCCGGGCGGGCCGCGGGCCGGCGCTTCCACGGGTGGGATCAACCGTACTTTATTTCATCCCTACGTCACTTCTTGCGTCAAAGAACCGGTGGAATCCTTGCGGCTCTGGTTTTGCTTTACGCCATTTCGTTGGTTTTGTCGTTGCTGACCAATTACAGCTTCGTCTGGACGCAGCCGGAGGAGTTCAATTATCGTGAGTACATCTTGGCCGACGGCCTTCAACTCGGATGGCGCGACATCCTCAAGGTCTTCGACTGGCAGACCTTCGAATTTACCCCGCGGACCACCCGCCCTCTTTCGTCGCTGATCGAGATTGTCGACACCAAGCTTCGCGTTTGGCTGTGGCAGTTTGTTCTCCCCCACCCGAGCTTCTCGATCACGTGGGGCCTGCTGCTTTTCGTGAACCCCTTCCTCTTGTACAAACTGCTGCGGGGTCTTGGAATCGGGAAAGCCTTGTCGGTCATGGTCGCCTCCCTCTACCTCACCCATCCTGCGACCCTTTCCTTGCTGGCTGTGAACTTTCGGCCGGCCAAGCCCGTCGCCAACTCAGCCATCCTCCTGTGCCTGGTCTTGGCCTCCTCCTGCAATCAGCTTTCCCGGAGCGCGCGGAGTTCGAACGTTGGATCGAGCAGGCAAGCCGTCCTTTTTGGTTCGCTGTGTCTCATCCTGCTCACCTCCCTGTTCTTCGACGAAACGGCTTTCCTCTCTTTCATTGCCGTGCCCCTGCTGTTCCCTCGCATCTTTTTTCCCCGAATAGGACGAACATTGCTATATGGCTCAATCCCTCTGGTTGCTTTCGCGTGCTATTTGAAACTCTTTCCCATTCTTGCCCAACGGGCTGGATACTCCGGTGAGGGCCTAGACCGCTATGCCGAAATCACCCGGATCACCGGCGACCCTGTCGTCACCGGCCTGACCCAGCTATCGGAAGGAAATCATCATTCACTCGCCGACCTTGCCGCTCCCATCAGCCGGTTTGTGTCGACCCTATGGAGGAACGTGGGGGGCGATTTTCCAACTAACGTTGTGATCTTCTTCTCGGACACACTGGGTCTGGTCAGCCCGTACCTGCCGAAATCATGGCTCTACCTTCCCTTATGGAGTGGGACCCTTCTTCTAGCCCTGTGGGCTGTCATCACCATGATGGTCCAACGGCGGAGAGGCGAGTGGGGCAGCGGATCGTTGATGGCATCGGATGTCTACTCGGTTGAGACCGCCTCGGCCGTCCTACTGGTGGTTGTGACGCTGTGCGCAAACGTCCTGCTCCATGTCGTGGGCAACCACGTCTGGGGGTTGCACTGGCTCAGCACGTTCTGGGCAATCTTCTTCTATCTGTTTGCCGCTCTGTGGCTGAACAGGGCCAAAATGAGGCTCCCGATCGTGGGCCTCCTCTCCATCTTTATCATGAGCGCATCCTTCTACAACTTCATCCACGTGAACAACGCATTCAAGATGTTCTTCTACTATCGCACCGTTGAGATGAGCGAGGTATGGAATCACAAGACGAATCGGTTTACGGTTCCTTTCAGCAGCGCGGCGACGAACTATCGTTTGACCCGATTGATCTGGGAAAGTCATGAGAACCGGGATTCGATTCAAGGCATTCCAGCAGAACTATATTACCTTGTCCACGATCTGAGGCTTGTTCCGCCGGGAACGACGTATCCGAAGACGTACGGGAACTTCTCCGATGGCCACATCGCAACTTTCACCCTGGAACGGTCCACGGGGATCGCGCGGAAGTACTTTGGCACGATCCCCGAGAATTAGATGAGGGGACGCAGTCGCGAGCGACTCGAAAGGTGAGGTCCTCCGGGCCAAGAGCGCTTGTTCACGGCCATTCCCGGTTCTCGCCATATCGAAGCATCATGCGCAATGCGTTGCGGTCTCCCGATCTGCGACTCGGAGGAAGGGCGCCGGGTGGGGAGCTGTCGGTTCTGAGAGGAGGATCACAAGTCAGTCGTGCGGACTCGATGGACTTGCGGGTGGTTTGCGGAGAAGGAACTTGATTTGGCCGGTCTTGCCTTCGCCGGTGAAGGTTGGGCCGGGGGAGCCTGGGAGGGCTTGTGACGGAAAAGGATCCTCCAGTGGGTCAAGGGAGAGATCGGAAACGCGATAGCCTTCGATCCCATATCCGGAAAAATCGCCGAGGTGAAATTGAACGTCGAGTCTCCGCTTCGATGTGAAATCGAGCGTGGCCGTAATGTCATCCTTCGCCGTCAGTAGAACGATTCCTCCCCCCACGAACTGGAATTCCGTCGAGCTGTTTCGCTTCGGGTAGAGATGGATTCGCCACGGTTGCGTCGCTCGTTCGAGCGTGGTTACGGTGGTGTCCTTGGTGTCGGCCAGCGTGTCGACGTCAGCCGGCGCGAGGGGAAGGATGGCGGGAAGCCGCACGAAGAGACCGATCCTGTCCAACGGTATCGGATACGAGGCGAGGTTCGCCGGTCCCGTGAAGTATTCCTCGGTCCAGAAATCGATCCAAGAGTCCTTCGGGAGATAGATATCTCTTGAAGTCGCCTCTTCCACGACCGGGGCGACCAGCAGCGATCCGCCGAAAAGGTATTCGTGGGGGGCCTCGTAGGAACGTGGATCGGCAGGGAAGTCGAGGGGGAGCGCCCGCATGATCGGGGTGCCCGTCTCATGGGCCACGGCGGCATGCGCGTAAAGGTAGGGAAAGAGCGAAATGTGGAGCCGGGCGTAATCCCGCAGGATCCGGAGCGTTTCCTCATCATGGGGCTTGGCCCAGGGGCGATGTTCACCGCCCCCCCCCAACTGCATGATGGGCGAGAAGGCTCCGAACTCGGCCCATCGGATGAGGGTGTTCTTGGCCGGGGTGCCACCTCGGAATCCGCCCACGTCGGAGCCGTAGAAAGGGAAACCTGACAGGCCGAGGTTGATCCCGCCCCAGACGGCGGCGGGGAGTCCGCCGATGATGCCTGGGGAATCCACCCCCACGGTGTGGTCCGAAAAATCATTGGCGAGGTCGCCCGGCCAGATGCAGGAGTAGAGGCTCTGAGATCCATACGTCCCCGCCCTCGAGATGGAGAACCAGTCGTCGCCATGGATCTTCTTCGTGACATCGTAGAACGCCTGGTGGTAGAGAAACTTGTAGAGGGCGTGCATGCGGTTGGCGTCCAGCCCGTTGAAGAACGTGTAGAGTCCGCCAACGTCCTCCCCGGCGAGAGCGGGAAGGATCTCTTCGCCGAAATCGAGTTTCCAGCCTTGTATGCCGAGGCTCAGGAGCTTTTTCGCAAGGTCCTGGTACCAGCGGCGCGCCTCCGGGTTGGTGAAATCCACCATGGCCCCCGGACCGCGGCTCCATGGGGAGATAAACGGAGAGCCGTCGGATGTTCGCACGAGGTAGTTCTTTGATTTGGCCTCGTCGAAATAGTCTTTCATGTCCGGTTCCGCGGCCAGGTCCGGGTGGTTGACATGCTGGGTGATCCACGCGATGACGCGAAAGCCCTTCCGGTTAAGGAACTTGATCAGTCCCTCCGGATCGGGAAATCGGTGGGTCTTGTCGAAGTCGAAGCTGTTGTGGCCCGTCTCGTAGGGGGCGTCGATCCAGAACACGCTCGAGGGAAAATCGAGCGAGCGGAGCGTTTCCGCGTCTTCCATCGCATCCTTCTGCGCCTGTCCCGGCGGGTCGCGGTCGTACTCGTTCCGCCAGAAGTGGACACCGAACGCCCATCGCGGAGGCATCGGAGGAGTGCCGGTTTCCACTGCATACCGCTGAAGGAGTTCAAGGGGCGAAGCGCCTTGATACACATGGACCGTGAGGGATTGGGTGTAGAACTCGGACCGGATCCGGTCGGCGGTGGTCTGCCCGACGTCCACATATCCGCGCTCGCGGTTGGCCACCCAGACGGAGTAGCCGTAATTCGACAAATAGAAGGGGATAGGCAAATGGGCTTCATTGTTCCCGCTTTCGCTGTTTGCGAGTTCGATCTGCATGGCGCGCCGGCGCCCGTTGTTCAAAAGGGAATCGAAGTTTTCGCCCAGGCCGAGGATTCTTTCATCCGGGCGAAGTTCATGGGAGAAGACGAGGAACATGGCCTCCGGGGCCGGTCCGAGGCTGAGCCTCCATTTTCGATCGTCCAGCTTCTCCATCTTGAACGGGAGAGCCGTCCCGCCTGAAAAAGTCACCGTTCCCTCACATAGGACGGTGGTGCAGGGGCCAGCCTGCGCATCGATGGCATCCAGCGCCCGGTGCGCCTTGATGAGCGAGAAGTTTCCATTGCGAAGCAGCGATTCGCCGTCCGTTCCCCACCGGATTCCGAAGGGGGACAGCGTTACACGTGCTTCGACGGGGGTGGAGATCAGGGTTTGTGGCGCGTCCGGCTTTTTCTCGCCGGAACATGCCGCAGCCAAGGCGCAGAGGCTCAGCCATGAGCCGAGGGACGTGGGAGAGTTCCGACCGTCAAGACGGAAGAGCATGCGTGGTGCGATTGTCGCCCAAGCCAACCCCACCCGCAAGGGAAGACGGGATTGTTCATGGGCGGGCGAAATCCGATACAATACAGATCGGAAATTTCCGATTTCGTAATGTTCCACTCGAATCGAAAAGGCCGATTCAGGCTGGTCGCCGTGCTCGGGGGTTGGACGCTCTGCACGCTTTCAGCCTCCGCTGAGGCCTATTCGCGGGGTACCACTCAAACGGGAGGCGGCGGGTTCCTGAGGGCGTATTCCACACAAAGGACCGAGGAGGGGGTAGGGATGCTCAAGTTCCAAACGGGGTTCTTCGTGGCCGAGGATTTCATGATGGAAGGGGATCGGCACAAGAGCGTGGATGGGTCGATTTCCTATACATACAGCCCGGGCTATCTGCTCCCTTTCAATCGTCTGGAATTCTCCTTTGCGAGCGACGGCAAGTATCAGCCGATGACTCTCCCCGAGGAGGGACAACGGAACGACGGCTATTTCGGGAACCTGACCGCGGGGCTCAAAGTTCTGGCTGTGGACAGCCGGTATGTGGATGTGGGCCTGGCCGCCATCGCGAAACTTTTCAATCAAGAGGAGACGGCGGGACTCGCCCCGGCATCCCTCAGCCCCACCTTCCTGATCCTTGGCACGGTGGATCTCCAGGACATCCGATTTCACCTGAACGCCGGCCTTTACAACGACCACTCGCAAAAGGCGCTGCTCACCCGCCTTGATGAATTGAGCCGCCCGCTGCGGTTTGCGCAAGGAGTCTACATCGAGGACAGTTGGGTTCTCGGCGTGGTGATGGAAGTTCCGGTCGGCAACGCCTCCGCCTTCATCGAGGGTTTCACCTATCAGGACCGCGACGGCAAGGCCCTGAGCAGCGAGACGTCCGGCTCGCGTTCAACGGCGATGGAGCGAAGGGATATTTCTTTTCTGCAGAACCCGGTGTGGCTGACACCGGGCCTGAAGGCCCGCGTCTCGCCGCGGTGGGTGGTGGACGGCGCGATGGACGTGGGACTGCTCACAGGGGATTTCCCGGGATTCCTCGACACGGGAATCCTGCCGCCGTGGCGATTTGTGTTCGGACTGTCCTACCTGACCGGTGTTCCAGAGTCTCCACGAAGAGGGCGTGAGGACTCCACCGCGGCGGGGGGGGGGAGATTGGTGGGGCGCGTGATGGAAGCCGGCAGCGACGAACCCCTTGAGAATGTGACGATCGCCTTCTCCGATCCACAGCTCGTTCCGAGGGTGACCATTCCGGGGGGGCACTTCGAGGTGGAGCACTTCCCCTCGGGGGATTATGCCGTTGTGGCCAGCTTGGGGGGGTATGAAACTCTCACGCAGAAGTTTCAGATTCGGGAGGGCGAGGTGTTCAATCTATCGCTCCCGCTGGTGAAAGGATCGGCGGCGGCGGCGAAACGAACGGTGGCCAAGGCGAAAAGCGAGGGAGTGCACGAGAAGCGGATCGTCTTCGAGTTTGGCAAGGTGGATCTGCCGTCCGAATCGTATCCGGTCCTCGACCGGCTGGCGGAACTCCTGCGGTCGCGTCCGGAGGTGCTTCTCCGAATCGAAGGTCACACGGACGGGATTGGGGAGTTCGCCGTGAACCAGATCCTCAGTCGGGGTCGGGCCATCGTGGTGGCCGACTACCTGGCCGCGAAAGGGATCAATCGAAAGCGTCTGGTCCCCATCGGCCTTGGACCGAGGTATCCTTCAGGAACGAATGCCACGGAGGAGGGGCGCCAGAAGAACCGTCGGGTGGAGTTCGAGCTGATCCCGCTTCCGCTCCAGAACGGTCAGGGGGAGGTGAGCAAATAGAGTCGGCCCTCGCGGGGTCCGAGCTCCACCCGGTGGGTTTTCGAGGCGACCATTCTCTCGCCGCTGAAGATCTCTTCAATTCTGTCGTACTGGCGTACGTCCAGATCGATCGACCGAGGGGAGTCCTCCCCATTAAGCACGGCGACCACACTCGACTTGCCCGTTTCGCGGATCCAAAGAGGCGGGATGGGAAAGCTCCCCGGAACGAGGTACGGTTCGAGATTGGTCTTTGGGATGATTCGCGCTGGGTATTGGAATAGGTCGGGGATGGTGAAGTATTCCTCTTCGGGCTTGCCGCCATACAGCAATGGAATCAATGGCGCGATGCGTCGATAGAGAGCCAGCCGATCGGGTGGAAGGGCGGGGAGGTGATCGCCGATGGCGAAGATCCCGGGCGCCATGAGCGCCGCCGAGAGAAAGAATCGCGCTTCGTTTTCCGGAAGATCGCGGACGAGGGCGGCATCCGGGTCCGGCGCGATGGCCGGCCATGGAAAATGGCGCGTGGCGAGGTTCAGCACCTCCGCCTTGACGTATCGCCATTCCAGCGGGAGATTGAAGAAGGCCACGTCCGGCCCGATCCGGATTCCGTGGGCGACACCGACGGAGGGGAGAAGCGGAGCGCCGCACGCCAGGATGTAGGCCTCGGGACCGGCGGCTTCCCCAATCCCCAGCATCGCGCCGCGATACGCTTCGAGCGCGGTCTTGTTGGAGTCGTATCGCTTTCCCTCGATGGCGCCGCCGAATAGAAAGTCCAGCTTGAGATAGCGGTATCCCCAGCCGACGATCTTCCGGATCTGGCCGAGCATCCAGGCGTTTGCCTCGGGGTGAGTCGTATCGAGGATGAGTTTCGTCGCTCCCCCGCCGAAATTGGCCACGCCGTATTTGACGAGTTCGCCGTCGGAGCCGCGCAAGAACCAGTCGGGATGCTGCTTGGCCACCGACGAAGTTACATCGACCAGGAACGGTGCGAACCAGATGCCGGGAATGAATCCCATTTCCCGTATCTTTTGCGCGGTCCCGTCCATTCCGTCCGGGAATTTCTCATTGGCTTCCCACTCGCCCCAGTTCTTCTCCCATCCGTCATCCACCTGAATGTTGTTGATCCCCAACTCCGGCAGGTTTTCCTTGATGAACTGCGCATTGGCCAGCACGTCCGCTTCCGTCACCTTGTCGAACAGCGTATTCCACGAGTTCCAGCCAACGGGAACGAAGGGTGGTTTGATGGGTGATGGCTGGAAAGTCACCGAAGGAGGCCTGATCGAGAGACGGCGAGGAGGAGCCGGGGAGACGGCGCCGTTCAAAATGAGGTCTTCGAAGGAAACCTCTGATCCCGGTCGAAGCGGAACCGAATCCCCTGTCGCTCCTTGGACGGCGTAGAGACCGCCTTTCTGGAGCAGGAACCTTGTCTTCCAAACCCGCGCCGTGGCGACGACGGAGATGACGGATGGGGGGTATTCCCAGTTTCCGGGACCGGCGTACCACCAAGAGGTTGAAGCCTCAAGAGACACGACATCCGTGTTGAAGGCTTGGACTCGATCCCGGTCGGCGGGCGCTGCGTTTCTCACCATCCCCTCATCCAAGAGCGGAGAGATCGACCAGGACTGATAGCCGTTGGCCAACCACGTGCCATTTGAACTGCGCTGAATCGGACCTAGGCTGAACCCCTGTAGGCGCACGGGGGTTGACCCCCCATTCGATACACGGATGTCGATGAAGTTCTGGCCTGCCTTGAACGAAAGGGTCAGATCCTCCACGGTGGAGGACACAAGGCCACTGTCGTCTTGGAAACGTTCGAATGCCAACCATCGATCGTCCACTTTCAAATGCACTTGGTAGGGAATGGTTCCGTCCTCCGCGACGATAGAGCCGCCGTAGGACGGAGGATTGCATGGGCCGCCGTTGCAGAGAGTCCTTTCCTCGCAGCCGGGCACAAGGGCGAGACACAAGACCACCGGGAGCATGAGTCCAGCGACTCGTCGGATGCTCAATACGGTTTCCTCGCGTCTACGCCTGGGAGGGGGCGGAAGTGCTTGAGATTGAGGGTGTAGAGAGGAAGGGCCAGACGCGCAGCCGTGGCCCCAATCAACGCGTCGATGATCTCGGTGCCGTGACTGAGTCTGAATCTCTCGAACAGCGCCAGCCCGAGGGCGGAGTCCTCGGCCGTGAGGTGAACAACCGGCAGGGGGTTAAGTTCCTTTTTCAGGCGCGCGACTTCGGCACCTGTCCGGCAGCCATCGACAAGCTCCATCCAGACGAGCACCGGGATACCGATAACCTGGTGTCGGATCGATTGGAACCATTCGAGGGATTGGCCCAGCTTTCTGCCGACATCGACCAGAACGGACGTATCGAGGAGCAGATCGGGACCGGCGATCACCTGGACGGTTGGCAGGCGCGACGGCTCGCCCTTTTCCGGAGCTGACGGGCAAACTCTGCGCTGCTCCGTATGTCTTTCCGATCGGCCCACATGCCGACGAAGCCAGAGTTGAGCAGGTCGAAGGCCGTGCCCTTCCGAACGTCGGGGATCTCAATCGTTCCCAGGCGGTAGGCTTGTCGGCGGCCGTCGTTGACCAGCAGGATGGACTGGCCCTGCTGCCGGAGATCGCGTATGAGGCGCAAGACAGTTCGACCAGATACTCCGAGGACCGCGGCGAGGGCGGTGAGCGTGACGGACTCGCTACGGAGAGTATCCAACAGCCGGCTCTCCAAGAAGGACCGGCGGACTTCACGTAGCCCCTTTCTTGTCGTAGCCATGACAATTGGCACTGTAGCGACAAATGGGCCGGACGTCCACTCGCTTGCAAGCCGCGCGGACTCTGGGATAATCCGGCGCCGTGAGGGAGAAGCCGTACACCATTCCGAAAGACTTTGATCCCGGTGAGGATGGCCATCCCTATGCCGACCTCCACGGGATGCGGTGGACGAGGGATAAGCGGGGGACTTGGTGGATCACGCTCAAAACCACCCCGAAGCTGCTCAATCCGAACCGTGTCCTTCACGGCGGCGTCCTTTTCACGTTGGCGGACACGGCCATGGGCCGCACGGTGACGAGCCTTCTGGGCCCCGGTGAGGAGTGTGCCTCGATCGAAGTCCGGATCCATCACCTTCGGATGGTGAGGAGCGGCACGCTGAAGTCGCGGGCCTGGGTGGTGCATCGGGGTCGGCGCATCATCGTGCTCGAAGCGGAAGTAGTCGACGCTCAGGATCGTCTCGTCTCGAAGGCTTCGGGGACGATGTACGTGATGCGAAAACCTTCGTAGTCGCCGACGCGCCCAGCGAAGCCGGCGTCGTTTCCACGGGCGGTTTCCCGGGATTCCCGGGGGACTTGACAACACAGCCATAAACTGAATATAGTTCATCACATGAATGATATTCATTTCATGGCGGCGCGGTTCCACGGGGCCGGAAAGCCGCTGACCCTTGACGAGACCCCGCTCGTCGGGGGAGATGGGGTTCTCGTCAAGGTGGAGGCCGCGGGCCTCTGCGGAACGGACCTGCATATCGCCGTGGAAGGCACATTCCCCACGGCCTTCGTGCCCATCACGCTCGGTCACGAAATGGCAGGAACCGTGGAGAGTGGGGCGGGTCGGTTCCCCAAAGGCGAGCGAGTGTGCGTCTATCCCCACGTCCCCTGTTTCACCTGCGAATACTGCCGCCGCGGCCGGGAGGCGTTGTGCCGGGGATCGAAAATCTTCGGCGTGCACGCCGACGGAGGCTTTGCCCAGTACGTTCGTGCGCCCGAGTCGTGCCTCTTCCGATTGCCGGCGGGCGTTCCGTTCGAAATCGGCGCGGCGTTGACGGACGCCGTAGCCACGGCGTTCCACGCCGTCCGCCGCCGCGCGGAGGTCAAACCGGGCGAACGCGCCGCGGTCTTCGGATGCGGCGCGTTGGGCACGTTTGCGGTCAAGATTCTGAAGGCGCTGGGCGTCTCGAGTGTGATCGGAGTGGACGTTTCGCCGCATGCTCTCGAACGCGCGCGCAAGGCAGGCGCCACGGCTGCGATCAATGTTCGCGATGAGGATGCCGCGAAGGAGATCAAGAAAATGACGGATGGGGGCGTGGACGCCGCGTTCGAATTCGTGGGCCGATCATCGAGCGTCCGTGAAGCCGTCCGCTCCGTGAGGCCGGGCGGGAGGGTTGTCGTCGTGGGAATCGGCCCGGAGCCGGTCGAGTTGGTCCCGCTCCGCACGTTTGTAGGGAATGAAATAACGGTGATGGGATCGATGGGTCTGGACCGGATGGACCTCGAAGAGGTCATCCGGTGGGCCTCGGACGGGGGGCTCGATTTGAGGGGCGACATTGAGGTCCGTCCTCTCGGCGAGATCAACGACGTGCTGCGCGAGGCGGCATCGGGAGATCGCCGCGCCGCCAAGTTCGTTCTGAGGCCGTGGCCATGGGAGTGAGGGAGCGGAAAGACCGCGAGAAGGAGGCGCGGCGAAAGGTGATCCTGGAGGCCGCGACCCGCATCTTTTCGCAGAAGGGGTTTGCGGCGACCACGATGGAAGACGTCGCCGATCGGGCCGAACTCTCGGTCGGCACTCTCTATCTGTATTTCCGGAGCAAGGAGGAGATCTATCTTTCCATGATTCTCGACGCGATGGATGTGTTTCACGAAGGACTCGTCCGAATTGCGGAGTCGCGCCGGGGTCCGGCGGAGAAACGGCGCGCCGTGTGGGAGCTTTTCATTCGATTCCGGGAGGAGCACCCGATGTACTACAAGGCCCTGCTCTACCTGCACGACGCGGACTTTACACGGTACCTGTCTCCGGCCGTAAGGAGCGCCGTCCTGGATCGCTCCGGCAGGAATTTTTCTCTCGGCGCCCGGATCCTCTCACCCCGTGGGAAGGAGTCGAGGCCGTCGAAGAGGGCCATCGACCTCATGTGGGCGGCCTTCCTGGGTCTCGTCTATATACAAGACTCCCGCGCAAACCTCTCCGAATCCTTCGACCCGGCGAGAAGTCGGTCGTTCCTGTTGGGCGCGTTTGAGTTCCTGGAGAATGGTCTGGCGGCGCGTTCGGGCGGGGCAGGTTGATGTTTGTTGCGGGGGTCGGCCGGACGGCTTACGGGCGCGACGAGCGCTCCATGGCCGAGATGGTCTATGCGGCGGTCGGCACCGCGCTGGCCGACGCCGGGATGGATCGGGACGACATCGACACCATCGTTACCGCCTCGATCGACCTGTTCGACGGCAAGGTGGCTTCGAGCGTGTCGATCACGGAATCGGTCGGGGCCGTAATGAAGGAAGAGGCGCGGATCTCGGACGACGGAGCCGCGGCCCTTTTCCACGCCGCGACCATGATCCTCTCCGGCCGCAAGAGAAACGTGCTGGTCGTGGCGCACTGCAAGAACTCGGAGTCGGATGCGGATGAGATCACGAAGTGGACCTTCGACCCCAACTTCCAGCAGCCGCTCGGCTTGAACGACTCCCAGGCCGCGGCTCTCCAGGCTTCGGTGTGGATAGCGGCGGGGGGAAGCGAAGAGGAGATGGACCGCGTTGCGGCTGTGCGCGGAGGAGTGGCCGTGGACCATGTTCGGAAATCTCCGTGGCTGGTTGAACCCCTCCGAGCGGCACATCGGGCTCCGATCGTGGACGGCTCCTGCGCCGTCGTCCTTACGAGCCACGACTCACGACCTCCAGGATGGGGGAAGTGCCGCGAGAGGACAGGAGTCCGGAGCAGCCGAGCCACGAGTCACGTTCGCGTTGCCGGCCTTGGCCTGTGTGTTGAACCACACTACCTGGGAGACCGGGATCTGGTCGGATGTCCCGCGGCAAAGAAGGCTGCTGAGCGGGCGTTCCGGATGGCGGGGTGGAAACCGGCGGACGTTGAGCGGGCCGAGATTTCCGCGCCCTTCGCGCATCAGGAGATCCTTTGGGCTGCGGCGTTCGGACTGGCGCTGGATCCACCCCCACCTCAATCCTCCCCCGTCAAGGGGAAGGATAAGGAAGCTTTTCGCTCCCCCCTGGAGGGGGAGGGTGCGGGTGGGGGGGGGCGTGCGGTCGTGAACCCAACCGGCGGCTGGTTCGCGGGCAATCCCTACGTCGTCTCCGGTTTGGAGCGTGTGATCTGTGCCGTAGAGTCTGTTCGACTCGGCCGGGCGAAAAAGGCCCTCGCCCATGGCTGCTGGGGTCCCGCGGGCCAGGGCCAGTGCGTGGTATTGCTGGAGGCCTCGCCATGAGCCGGGTGGCCCTCTACGCTACGCTCCAAGGACGGCGAGTGGAATTGCTATGGTGACCCGCGCCGCGATTGTGGCCACCGGCCAGACGGACCACGCGAAGGCAAGGGATGACGTGAGCCAGCCCGAGCTGATCTACGAGGCCGTCACGCGGGCGCTGACAGACGGGGAGCTTCGGCCTGCCGACATCGAGGCGGTCATTCTCGCCAACATGGAGATGTTCGAGGGAAGGATGCTGCCGGATCTGTGGTGCGCGGAGGCGGCGACGGCCGCGCTCAAACCGTGCGTCAAGATTGCGACCGGCGGCACATCGGGAACGTCCGCCGTCATCGCCGGCTTCCACCAGGTCGCCTCGGGTCTTTTTGACACGGTCCTGGTCGTTGGCTGGGAGAAACATTCCGAAGGCCACACGCAGGCCGGTATGTCCATGACGGACCCCTTGTGGGACCGGTACGTGGCCGGAGGAGCGCTCAACAACTTTGCCCTTTCGATCTCCCAATACATGCGAACGCGCGGCGTCACGCGGGAGGCGGCTGCGCGGGTGGCCGTGAAGGCCCGACATAACGCAGCGCTCAACCCCCACGCGCATCTCAAGATGCCCGACCTCACGTTCGAGCAGGTCATGGAATCGAGAGTTCTCGCGGAGCCGGTTCGGCTGCTCGACATGTGTCCACAGTCGGACGGCGCCTGTGCGGTCGTCTTCGCGGCCGAAGGCCGGGCGGAAACAATCTGTCCGAGACCCGCCTGGGTTCACGCCGTGGCGACCCGGCACGACAAGCCGTATCTCGGCGATCACGGCGACCGCCTTTCCACCATGCGCACCCTTCGCGCCGCGGCGCGCGAAGTCTACCAAGAGCTGGATATCCGCGAACCCCTCAAGGAATTCGACGTTGCCGAAATCTACGAACCGGTCACTTATGCCGAACTCGCGTGGTACGAGGCCCTGGGTTTCTGCCGTGAGGGTGAGGCGTCCCGCCTGATCGAAGACGGCGTGACCGAAATGGGCGGAGAGTTGCCCGTGAATCCTTCCGGCGGCGTGCTCTCCACGAATCCTGTGGGCGCCTCCGGCGTGATCCGGGCGGCGGAGGCGGCTCTGCAAATCCACGGCAAAGGCGGCAAGCGCCAAGTTCCCGACGTTCACCTCGCGCTCGTGACGGGCTATGGAGTCTATTCGTGGTCCGATGTCATGGTCCTAGGATCGGATAGGCCCCACTAAGCCTATGAGGATTCAGCACACGATGGACCTGGCTTGGGAGATCGCGCCCGGGGAAATCTTCGCCGCCTTTCACGCTTACCTAGCCGAAGGCAAGATCGCGGCGACCCGATGTCCATCCTGCAACCAGGTTTACCTCCCGCCGCGCGCCGTTTGCGGGGATTGCTACCTCCCGCTTCGGGATTGGGTGGAAGTGGGCGGCTCCGGGATCGTCGAGGCCCTGACGATTTCGCACCATCCGATTCTGGACACGGTGACCGGGAAAATGAGGGCCACGCCGTATGTCAGCCTTCTTGTCAAGCTGGACGGAGCATCAACATCCGTGAACCACTACCTGGACGCCGATTCCCGCGCCGCCGTCATCGGTGCGCGCGTGGACGCGGTCTGGCGGGAACCCCGGCGGACAATGGCGGATCTCATCGGCTTCGGGATAGCACGTGGAGTTGCCGTAGAAGTGTTTCCGCGTCCGCTTCCTCCAAGGAGCGTCGCGCCTCCTCCCCGTGCGCCGGTCAGGCTCGACATCCCTTTCTCCTACGCGGCCGGAAGGGGCGCCTCGTGGTTCTTTGAAGGTTTCAAGCGTGGGGAGATCCTCGGAAGCCGGTGCCCATCTTGCGATCGGATACGCGTGCCGTCCCGCTCCTTTTGCCCGGCCTGTTTTTACACGTTGGGAGAGTCGGATCTGCGGCCGGTCGGCCCCCACGGAACCATTGTGGCGACAGCCGGCCCTCCCTCGCAGAGGCTCGGCCTCATCCGAATGGATGGAGCGGACAACGACTTGCTCCACAAGGTGGAGGCCGCACGGGGCGACCGCGTGAAGGCGCGCTTCCTTCCCGCGGACCGGTGCCGAGGAGATATCCGGGACATCGAATGCTTCGAACGGACGGGGCCATGAGCGCGACGGTGCTCTTCGAGAGAAGGGATCATGCCGCAGTGTTGACTCTGAACCGGCCGGAAGCCATGAATGCCATGAATGTCGAGATGCGGGTTGAGCTGAACCGCCGTTGGGCCGAGTTTCGCGACGATCCTGAACTGTGGGTGGCTGTTGTTACGGGGGCGGGGGAGAAGGCTTTTTGCGCCGGCGCCGATCTGAAGGAGTTGGGCGGGTTCTACAAGTCTACGACACCGGCAGAACGCCGTGCGCGGTGGGAGGTGGAACCCGGCATCGGCGGCATCACGCATAATCTGGACATCTGGAAACCGATCATCGCGGCGGTCAACGGTCACTGCCTGGCCGGGGGGATCGAGCTGGCCCTCGCCTGCGATATCCGCATCGCGTCTGAAAACGCCACCTTCGGCCTGACTGAAGTGCAGTGGGGGATCATTCCCGGCGCCGGCGGCACGCAACGACTGCCGCGGCTCATTCCGTTCGGCCGGGCACTCGAAATGCTCATCACCGCGGAAAAGATCGACGCGGCCGAAGCCGGGCGGATCGGCCTCGTGAATCGCATCGTCCCGCAGGATGAACTCATGCCGACCGCCCTGGCGATGGCGGAGCGCATCTGCCGGAACGGGCCGCTCGCGGTGCGCTTGGTGAAGGAAGCCGCTTGCAGGGGCATGGACAGGCCGCTTGCCGAGGGCTTGCGGCTGGAGCAGCTCCTGGCCGAGTACGCAAGGCAGAGTGAGGATGCCCAGGAGGGGCCGAAGGCGTTTGCGGAGAAGAGGCAGCCTGCGTTCAAGGGAAGGTAAAGTGGACGAACGATTTAGAACTCAGGACCTTCCCGACAAAGTGGTGGTTGTCTGCGCGCTCACGGGGGCACAGCAGGGCAAGGAGGCCAATCCAAACCTGCCCGAGCAGCCGGATGAAATTATTGCCCAGGCCCTGGATGCCTGGCGCGCAGGCGCATCGGTTGTCCACATCCACGCGCGGGGCACGAATGGAAAAGCGACGTCAGACCCGGGTATCTTCCGTCGCATCGTCGATGGAATCCGCGGGAAATCCGACCTCGTGATTAATTGCACAACCGGCGGAGCCGTGGCGGGGCTGCCGCTGGAGGATCGCATCAAGGTGGTGCCGGAACTGAAGCCGGAGATCGCTTCCTTTTCCGTGGGGGGCGGTTCGCTCCTCGGGCGTTATGATTCGAAGGCCGGACGGTGGACTCGGGATCAGCTGGTCACGCTGTTCCGCTCTTATTCGGAAATGGAGAGGGCCGCACTTCTGTTCCGGGAACACGGGACAAAGCCTGAACTCGAAGTGTACGACAGCGGTTTCCTCAACAACATCTGGACGCTTCGGGAGGCGGGATGGCTTGAAGAGCCGCTTCTCGTCAACTTCGTGATGGGCATCAGCGGCGAGTGCACGCCGTGGACGCCGCGCAACCTGATGTTTCTAGCGGACAACCTCCCGCCCGGGTCCCACTGGCTGGTTTCCGCCATCGGAGCGCGGGTGCATTTCAGGAGCGTTGCGTTCTGCGCGGCCCTCGGAGGACACGTCCGGGTGGGGATGGAAGACAACGTTTACATCGGGAGGGGTGAACCGGCGACGTCCAACGCGCAGATCGTGGAGAAGGCCGTCCGAATCTGCCGTGAGATCGGCCGCGAGCCGGCAACGCCGGCAGAGGCACGATCCCTCCTCGGCCTGAAAGGCGGCTTCTGATGGCCGGCACCTCGCCCTACTTCAACGAACAGCACGGGCAATTCCGCGCCGTCGTGCGCCGCTTTGTGGAGGAGGAAATGCGTCCCCACTGGCAAGAGTACGAAAAGCTGGAGACCCAGCCGGATGGACCGTACAGGCAAACGTTTCGGGACGTGTTTGCGCGCGCCGCCAAGCTGGGGCTCTTGGGAATTCGCGTCCCTCCGCCATACGGGGGCACGGGACTCGATTTCCGGTACACCACGGTTCTTTGCGAAGAGTTGGTGCGCTCACTTGCGTTCGGCATGTGCGTCTCCATGCTGGCCCATGCGGAATTCGCCCTTTCGGCCATCGCGGGGGAAGGAACCCAGGCGCAGAAAGAGCGCTATCTGCCGGACGCCGTTCAAGGGAAAACAATATGGGGTCTGGGCATTACGGAGCCCGACTTTGGATCCGACGTGGCCGGCATCCGGACGACGGCACGGAGAAAGGGAGACCGCTACATCATCAGCGGCTCCAAGACCTTTATCACAAACGGTTCTATCGCGGACTACATCACGCTTGCGGTTCGAACGAGCGGCGCCGGAAAAGGCGGGCTGAGTCTCGTGATCGTCCCCACGAACACGAAAGGATTCTCGGTCGGTAAGCGGTTGGAAAAAATCGGCGCGAAATCGTCCGACACCGCCCTCCTTTTCTTCGAGGACTGTGAAGTCCCGGTCGACAACCTCATCGGCGAAGAAGGGAAAGGTTTCTACTACATCATGGACCATTTCCAGGGGGAGCGCCTCGTCCTGGCATCCTTTGCCAACGGTCTGATGCAGGTTCTGTGGGAGGAAGCCCTCCGATATGGCGGAGAGAGAAAGGTGTTCGGGCGGCCGGTCCTGGACTTCCAAGTCTGGAAGCACCGGCTGGCCGATGTGCTGACAAAGATCGAAGCGTCCCGTCAACTCACCTATTGGGCTTGCGACCAACTGGTTCGGACGGGCCGCGCCCAGAAGGAAATCTCTATGGCCAAGCTGTTCGCCACGGAGACCGTTAGGGATGTTGCCATGGAGGCGCTGCAAATCCACGGGGGCAACGCCGTCATGGCGGAGTACCCGGTGGGTCGCCTCATGACCGAATGCATGGGGATGACAATTGGCGCGGGCACGAGCGAGATCATGCGAGAGATTATCTGGCGCGAGGTGACGCGCGAGGGACGGTTTTGACCTCGGGCGCGTTTTTCGACGTGGATGGCACCATCGTGCGGGGAAACCTCGCGTTGGCCGGTGCACTGGATTGGGTGAGACGAGGACGGATACGGCCCCTTGATTTCGCGCGCGGCGCCGCATGGTTCTGGGGCAACTATTTGGCCGGTCGCATGAACTATGGGGATCTTACGCGGGTCGGCTTCTATATCCTGGCAGGCCAGTCGGCCCAGTCGATACAAGATGATGCAACGGACATTCTCGACCGGAGAATGCGGAAAAGGATCTACCCGCGAGCGCTTGAATGCATGCAGGAACATCGCAACGCGGGCCGACGGCTGGTGATTGCCTCGTCCGCACCGGCTCCCATGGTACGCGCTCTTGCCGCGTGCGTAGGGATTGATGACACCCTGGTCACGGAGCTGGAAACCCTCGACGGGATTCTGACGGGGCAGGTGGTCGGCGACCTGTGCTACGGGGAGGGTAAGCGAAAGCGGGTCCAGGCTTTCGCCGAGCGTCATGGCCTGTCACTCTCCGACAGTTTCGCCTATGCGGACGGCTACACCGACATTCCATTCTTATCGTCCGTAGGCCACCCGGTGGCCGTAAATCCCGACCGGAGGCTCAAGCGTGAGGCGGTCAAACGAGCGTGGCCTATCGTTCGATATGAGAAGGAGGGAGTATGAGCAAGACAACGGACGCGGTCCTACTGACGACCGATGGGGCGGTGGCCACGCTGACGCTAAACCGGCCGGATCGGATGAACTCGATCGATGTGGCCACGCTGGATCTCTTGTGCGAACGCTTGAGAGAGGCCGGGCGGTGCGGTGTCCGTGTGCTCGTCGTGACGGGGGCGGGAAATCTTTTCTCGGCGGGCGCCGATGGGTCTGAAATGGTGCCCCGCTCCTCCCGAGAGTGGGAGGCCCTCGTCGATCACTACCTCGACCCGATCCGGCTCATTTCGGAACTTCCGATTCCCGTCGTGGCGAGAATCAACGGTGATTGCGTCGGCGGGGCCATGGGAATCGCCCTTTCGTGCGATTTCCGGATCGCGGTCGGCACGGCCCGTTTCGCCGCGCCGTTCGTGAAAATCGGCCTGGCGGGTTGCGACATGAGCTGCGGCTATTTTCTTCCTCGGATCATCGGATTGGGGCGGGCGACGGACCTGATGATGACGGGGCGCTATGTGGACGCGCCGGAGGCCGAGCGTATCGGCTTGATCCACCGAGCCGTCGAACCGAGGGAACTCGATGCCGTGACGGATGAACTCGTCAAGAAACTGGCGTCCGGCCCTCCCATCGCATTGAACTTTACCAAGAAGGCGATCCGGCGTTCCCTCGACCGCAATATGGCCGCCGAGTTCGACTACGAAATCCTCGCGCAAGTCCAATGCCTCCAGACGGACGACCACCGTGAAGGGGTGCGGGCATTTTTCAAAGAGAAGCGCGCTCCGAAGTACGTCGGGACATAGGAGCGGGTGCGTGGATCTTGACCTGACCGAGGAACAAAGGATTTTCCGCGACCGCTTCCGGGAGTTCGCCCGTGGCGAGATCGAGGCCATCGCGAAGGAGTGCGATGAGAAGGGCGAGTTTCCGAAGGGACTCTTCCGAAAAATGGGGGCACTCGGCTATCTCGGCATTCCGTTCCCCCCTGACGTTGGGGGTGCGGGACTGGACCTCGTTACGTTCGCCCTTTCCGCCGAGGAACTGGGTCGCGCATCGGCCGGAATCGCCGTGGGGATCTACGTCCACGTGGCCCTGGCGCTGAGCGCGGTCCACACCTTCGGCACGAAGGAGCAGAAAGAGAAATACCTCACGCCCGGTATTTGCGGCGAAAAAGTCGGGGCCTGGGGGTTTGCGGAGCCTGCCGGCGGGTCCGACCCCTCGTCTTTCAGCACGGTGGCTGAACGGGGTCCGAACGGTTGGCGATTGAACGGATCAAAAGTGTTTATCTCGAATGGAACCTTCGCCGATTTCGTGGTCGTCACCGCGAAAACAGCCCCGGAAAAGGCGCTTCAGGGAATGAGCCTTCTGATTCTCGAAAAGGGAACGCCGGGATTTACCGCCCGGCGCATTCCGGTCATGGGCGTACGGGCGACCGAATCGGCTGAGTTGAACTTTCAGGACTGCGTCTTGGGGGCCGATGCCCTCCTGGGAAAAGAGAACGAAGGCTTCCTGCAAGCGATGAAAACGCTGACGCTGGGCCGGATCATGGCCGCCGCGTTTGCCTGCGGCCTGGCAAGGGCCGCGCTGGAAGCAAGCCTGAAATTTGCCGGTGAACGGAAGGCGTTCGGACAAACGATCGGAGCGTTTCAAGGCAATCAGTGGACGCTGGCCGATATGGCGACGCGTCTCGATGCCTCATGGCTGCTCACGCTTCGGGCCGCGCGGCTGGCCGACGCGGGGCGACCTCACATCAGGGAAGCGTCGATGGCCAAGCTCTACGCCTCGGAAACGGCCACGTGGATCTGCGAGCGGGCCGTCCAGATCCACGGGGCCTACGGAATGGCGATGGACTTTCCCGTCCAGCGCTACTACCGGGACTGCAAGCTTCTTGAGATCGGCGAGGGGACCAGTGAGATCCAGCGCAACACGATCGCGCGGCAGTTGGGATTCAAGTAGGGAGGAGAGGCACCATGGCTTATGAAAAGATCACGCTCTCCATCGAACCGCCCAAGGCGACGATCGCGATGAACGACCCCGCCGTCATGAACGCGCACAGCACGCCGATGCTGATGGAGATTCAGGACGCGGTGCGGAAGATCGAGGCGGACGAGCGCGTCATCGTGGGCGTCATCGAGGGCGCGGGCGGCCATTTCTGCGCCGGGATCAACCTCAATGAAACGCACGACATGACCGCTCTCGAGGGGCGAAAGCTCGCGCGCCTTTTGCACGAGACGTTTTCGCTCGTCCGCACGACGGACAAGCTCTACATCGCCAAGATCCGAGGGAACTGTCTGGGAGCGGGACTTGAACTGGCCGTATCGTGCGATCTGTTGATCGGCACGGAGACGTCGAAATACGGCTTCCCGCACATGAAGATCGGGATTCCGTCCATCGTCGAGGCGGGCATCGTGCCGCAGATGATCGGAATCACCCGCGCGCGGGAACTCTACTATCTGGCGAAATCGTGGGACGGAAAGCGGGCGCACGAGGAGGGCCTCATCAACCGCGTCGTACCGGATCGGGATCTGGACGCCGCCGCGGACGAGTGGGTGGAAACCCTGAGCGGCTACAGTCCGGTGGCGATGGCCGTTCAGAAGGACATCTGTCACAAGTGGATGACGGCCGACCTCGAGACGGCCATCGATTTTTCCATCAACTCCGTCTGCATCAGTTTCACATCCGAGGACCAGAAAGAGGGAATGAGGGCGTTTCTTGAAAAAAGGAAGCCGGTTTTCAAAGGACGATGAGGAGGAGATCATGAGTCAAACCGTCGGCGCGATCGACGCATGGGGATCGTGGATCGGTCCCGAAGGCGCAAAAAAGTGGCCGCAAGAATACGTCCACATTTTCAAGAAGTACCGCTCCCCGGAAGTCATTCTCAAAGGCATGACGACGGAGCAGATGATCGAGGACATGGACCGCGCGGGCGTGGATCGCTGTGTCCTGTCCGCTTTCTACCACAAGGACCTTGCGGTCGTGTCCAACGAAGAAGTCGCGGCCGCCGTGAAGAAACATCCCAAGCGGTTTGTGGGGTCAGGTACGGTCAATGTCTTGCGCAGGCCAATGGATGTTGCCCGCGAGGTCGAACGGCTTGTCCGGGAACTCGGCATGAAGGCGATCCGCCTTGAGCCGTACATGTACGGCGACGGCACGACGGGCCTCGCGCCGAACGACAAGCACTACTGGCCCGTTTACGTGAAGTGCGTGGAACTCGACGTTCCGGTCTGCATTCAGGTCGGCCATACGGGTCCGCTTCTCCCTTCCGAGGCGGGCCGGCCGATCTACCTGGATGAAGTGGCGCTGGCCTTTCCCGAACTCGTGATCCTGGGCTGCCACCTCGGCCAGCCGTGGCACGAGGAGATGATGATCCTGGCGTGGAAACACCCGAACGTGTATGTGGAGACTTCAGCCCGTACCCCGAAACATTGGCCCAAGGAGTTCATCCAGTTCGCGGGCGGTTGGGGACAGGACAAGGTCATCTGGGCGACGGACTACCCACTGCTTCCCTTCGACCGCACCCTGCGCGAGGTGGATGAACTCGGCCTGACACCCGACGTGAAGCGGAAAATCGTACGCGAGAACGCCCTCCGGGCCTTCAGGCTGTGAGATTCGGGGGAGGGTCCTATTTTGACGCGCTCAAGAACGCGCCCAGGAACCCGCCGAGAAAGCCTGCGATCGTCTTTACCACCGTCACATCCTCTTCGCTGAAGTCCTGGATGGCCTTCGTTTGCACAACGACCACGCCGAGGGACGTGTTTTCATACAAGATGGGTACTCCGAGGTAGGAGCCGTACCGCTCCTCGCCGGTCTCGGGGAAATACTTGAATCGAGGGTGTTTGGCGGCATCACGCGCGCAAACGGTTGTCATCGTCTCGATCACCAGTCCTGTCAGCCCCTCGCTCGTGGTCATTATGACTCTCCCGACGGAATCCGGATTGAGACCGGCCGTCGCACGCAACGTGAGCGCCCGATCCTCCAACAGGTAAAGCGAACACACATCGATGGCGAGCCATTGCTGAATCGCCGCCGCGGTGTCCTGTAATTTTCGATCTCGATCCGAAGCTCTCGAGAAGAGGGCCGCCAGGTTTTCGAACAGCTTGAGTGGCTGACGGCGGCTTTCGGCTGAGTGCGGAGGCCCCTCCTGGAGGACCACTCGATTTCGGCCCAATCGCTTGGCCCGGTAGAGGGCGTAGTCCGCCCACGCCAGGAGATCGGTTTCAGCTTGGAGGGCCGGGTTCATCGCCGTCGCCCCGATGCTTGCCGTCAATTTCCCTTGGGGGAAGAGTTCTTCAAACAGTTCCTGCCCGGGATACTGGGCCGAACTCACGGACTTCAAGAGCTGGCGCGCGAACTCCGCACCGACGGACAAGTCGTGGGCGGGAAGGAGAATGACGAACTCATCGCCCCCCTGCCGACCCAGCGTGTCGATCGGCTTGAGGTTTCCTCCAAGAACTTCCGCGAACCGCCTCAAAAGGCGGTCGCCCCAATTCCGGCCGAGCGTGTCGTTGTAGATCTTGAAATAGTCGATGTCGACCAAAAGGACGGTCAAGGGGCTGTTGTCCCGCCGCGCTCGCCGCACCTCTTCCCGGAGCTTGGCCTCAACGTGACGCCGGTCGAAAACGCCCGTCGCCGAATCCGCGTAGTCAAAGGGTGAGGCGCCCGGATCGTCGGTCATGACGAGGCGATATTCTGGGTGCGGTCGACCGGGATTGCAAGGCCGGCGATGCGGCCGTTCTATCCTTCGGAATCGCGAGCCGAGCCCACGAGAAGAAAATCGCCGGTTTCGACCTTTCCTGCCTCTTTGCCGTTGACCTTGAGTCCCGCGGTTCCATCGCACTTTGCTCCACCGTCGAACGCCACTTCCACCGTTTGCGTGGGCGTAGTCAAGATCATCGTTCCGGACACCGGCTCCCGCTTGCATGACTCCGGATTCGCCGCCACCGATTCGGCTTTGAAAGAAAACTTTCCGTTCAAGGACGAGTCCCCGTCGCCCGTCTCATTGTGGGAGCGGCGTGCCTGAAGAAGCCGTGGGAATCGGTGGGCCGTAGCCGTGGACTTCCTGGAGGAATCGACACCGTAGGCTTCCTCCACGATCTTCTGAAGTTCATGGGATGGGCCCTCCACGCAGGTTTCCATTCCGTAATCGCCGAGTCGGCCGGTAGTATTCAGCGTCATGGCGGGGCCCTCTCGACCGATCGACCCGGCTATTTGGTTCAAGACCGATCCCGTAGAGGGTGATCCATCGGTCGCCTTGCCCTCGCACTCCTGCGAATAGTGCGCATTGAACGTGAACTGCTCCTGCTTGGAGGCGACCTTCTGGCCCATCGATATCTTGAGCATGACATTTCCGCCCCCACTCTTCCCGTCCATTTCGTAGGCCAGTCCAAGCCCCACGCTGAGCCTTCCCTCGACCTCACCCGAGAAATCCAGGCTTTTCTCGATCCGCCCTCGAACCTGCCACTTGAATTCACCGTCTGCCGTGATGGTGTTCGTGAGCTTGATCGACTTGGGTGAGGGGTTTGTCGATGCCGTGGACGGTCCCCCAAAGGGAAGGGTGCGGTCGAATGCAATGCGGAAGCTCCGGTAGGTCACTTTCACATCCACGTTGCCCCCGGCCTCATCGAAGGTGCCCTCCGCGATGGATTCCCCTTGCACTTTGAAGCCATTCCCGCTTCTATCTCTCCCCTCGCAGTCCCCCTTCACCAGGTTTTTGAACGTGTTTCCGGAGGCACTACACTCCACGATCGGGCAAGTGAGACCGTATTTCGCGAGGTCGGCTTGCAGGTCCGCGCAGTCTTCGGCAGGCGTGCTCTCCGCTTCCGCATCGAGGTCTTTGGCGGCAGGAGATTCATCATCCGTCAACTGGTCGGTGAACTGCATTCCAAGGAGGGCCATTTCCATCATCTCGTTCTGTCCGAACGATGCGTCTCCGGGGTCCAGAAGGGTTTGGAATCCCCCTTGGTCACCGAGAGCGGCCAGGGCGGCCTTGGCTTTCTCTGAAGTGGAGAGATCGGCATCCGGCATGGCGTCCAGCTTCGATGCCACGGACTGCTCCCCGTCAAGATTGCCGGTGTCAGCGGGACAGCTCGCGATAAAGGGAGTGGCGGCAAGGAGGGCTCCCCAGAAAATCCCATGTCGCATGCCGCGAATCATATCTGCCCCACGGACCTATGGCAACACCTTTCCGGGATTGAGAATCCCTCTGGGGTCGAATACGCGTTTGACCTGTCGCATGAGATCCAACGAGGACCCATGCTGCGCTCGCATGAACTTTCGTCCGCCTATCCCGATCCCGTGCTCGGCGCTGATGATTCCGCCTTTGGAGAGGGCGATTCGAATGATTTCGGCGTTGGCCTGACGCGCCTTCTTGAGTGCCGCGGCGTTTCCCTCATCAGCCGGGATGAGAACGTGCAGGATTCCGAATCCTGCGTGTCCGAAAGCGAAGAGCCGAAGCGATGTCCGGCGTTCGATCTCGCGGCAACGCGCGATCATTTCCGGGAGGACTGAAACCGGAAACCCGACGTCGTTTCGTACAATAAAAGCTCCGGGATGGGCCGCCCGGATGGCGCGGGTGACGAAATGACGGAACTCCCACGGATCGACCCCCCCGAGATTGACGGCCTCACCGCCGGCCTCGCGGCAGAGTTCCGTCGCCGGTCCTTCGGCCTGCGCGACGCCCGACTGACTTCCCTGAAGTTCGAGGCAGAGCGTGGGACTTTCCTTTGCGTGCCATTCCTTAAAGCGATTGACGCAGGCAACCGATGCAGTATCCAGGAATTCCACGGCCGCCAGTTCGGGGAGGGACTGCTTGAGAGCTACGATCGCGCGGGCCGCTCCGGAGTCGTCGGCGAAACTGAAGGCGAGTTTCTTGAAGGATTCCGGTCGCGGCGCGAGCCGCAGGGTAACCTCTGCCACCACGCCCAGCGTGCCTTCGGCGCCCACGATAAGCTGCGCGAGATCCAACCCCGATGAACTTTTTGGAGAGGAAGTGCCGAGCTTGTGAACCTGCCCGCAGCCATCCACGATGGTCAGGGCCTTCACGTAGTCCCGCGTCCCTCCGAATTTCACCGAATAAATTCCGCTCGCATTGGTGGAGACCATGCCTCCAATGGTAGCCACGTCGGAACTTCCGCCCGGAGAGGGGGGGAAGAAAAGTCCGGACTCCTTGATCTGACGGTTCAGCTCATTGTAGACGATGCCCGGCTCCACGCGCACCAAGAAGTCTTCCGGCCGGAATTCCAGAACCTTCGTCATGCGGCTGACGTCCAGAACGACGCCTCCCTCGACGGGAATTGAATTGCCCTCCAAGCTGGAGCCCGCGCCGCGGGGCGTAATCGGAACGCCGAGAAAATGCGCCTTCCGGATGACTTTCTGAATGTCCCTTGTGGATTCGGGCCAGAGGACGATGGCGGGAGTTCGGCCGGGAAAAGAGGATTCGTCCCTTCCGCATCGGATGAGATCGGCGGCTCTTTCGGAGACTTGTGTGGCCGGGAGGAGCCTGCGAAAGGCGGCGGCGACCTTGGAACCGTTGGTTTTCTTGCGGCCCATGGGCCGTTTATATCCTAAAGTAGACTGCGAGGGCTACCGATAGGACTACTAGATCCTCAAGGATGAGGCCCTGAGGACGGAACCGAAGCCGTCCATTCACCTACCCGCAGGGTTGAGTCCAAGAAGATCGATCTCAAGTAGTGTCACCTCCTAGATCCTCGCCCGAAGAAACCTCGGGCGAGGAGTTTTTTTGGGGCCTTTTCAAAGTCGAAACCCGAACTCTGAAATTACCCCGGGGGCCAGGTCATGAAGCGGCCGCCGAGAAGATGGACGTGGAGGTGGTAGACGGTCTGGCCGCCGTTGGGATTGCAGTTGATGACGATGCGGAATCCGTTGTCGGCGAATCCCCCTTTCCGGGCAATTTCGTTCGCCGTTTGGAAGATGTGACTCAAGAGCGCCTGATCCGAATCCTTGACGCTCAAGAGGGTGGAAATGTGACGCTTGGGCACCAGCAAGAGGTGGACCGGCGCCTGGGGGCGGATGTCCTTGATGGCCACGACATGTTCATCCTGGTACTGAATCTCGGTCTTCATTTCTCCGCGGATGACTTTGCAGAAAATGCAATCTTGATTTTCCATCGGCCAACCTCTCAGTCGTACTTCTCGAAATAGATTCTCTTCCGATCGAATCCAAAGTCCAGGAGCTGCTTGCGCACTTCGTCCACCATCTTTTTCAGCCCGCAGACGTATGTTTCCATTTCGGGACGGCCCTTGAGCCGTTTCTCCACTTGAAGCTGAACGTAGCCGCGCTCTCCCTGCCATGCCTCGTTCGCGCGGGAGAGGGTCGGCACAAAACGGAAATTGGCGTGGCGGCGCGCGAGTTCCTCGAACTCCTGTCGGAAAAGGATCTCCGATTCATCTCGAATGCCGAAGAGGAGAAGCACGTCCGGCTGGCACCCCTGATTCAGCAGGTGGGGAATCATGGAACGGAAGGGTGTCAGTCCCGTTCCCGTGGCGATGAAGGCGGCGCCGGACTTTCCCGGATCGCGCAGTACGAAACGACCGGCCGGCCCCTCGAACTTCAGCGAGGCGCCTACCGGTGCGTCGTGGAAGAACGATGAGCCGGGCCCACCTTCCACCCGGGTGATGGCCGTCTCAAATTCGTGGCTCCCATTGGGAGGGGAGGCGATCGAGTAGGCGCGCTGCGGATTGTCCGCCTTGATCGGGAGATGGAAATTGACCCACTGGCCGGGGACGAAGGTGAAGGGCTCCTCTCCCAGCACTTTCAGGCGGAACGCCTTGACGCGCGGGCTGACGGTCCAGGTCTTTACCAGTGAGGCTTCCTTCAGAGGCATCGGCGCATTATCGAGGAGCGCGATCCTCTTTTCAACACTCTCCCCGTCATCACGGACATCGTGTCCGCCGAGAAGGTGGAGAGTGCGGCCGACCTCACGTCGGGCCGTGCACCGCGAGAGAGCGGTGCGGTCGTCGCGCTACGGCTCCAAGTGCTCGTACTTCTCCTTCAGGAATCGGACGACCGCAGGATCGGCGAGGGTGGTGGTGTCGCCCATGGCCCGGCCCTCGGCGATGTCGCGCAGAAGCCGTCGCATGATTTTTCCGCTGCGCGTCTTGGGGAGCTCGGCGGCGAAGAGAACGTCGTCCGGGCGGGCGATGGCCCCGATCTTCTTGACCACGTGCTGCTTCAATTCGTCCTTCACCGCATCCGATGACGTGATCCCTTCCTTCAGCGTGACGAAGGCGACGATGGCGTTTTCCTTGATCTCGTGCGCTTTGCCGATGACCGCCGCTTCGGCCACCTTGGGATTGTCCACGAGCGAGCTCTCCAGTTCCATCGTGCTCAGGCGATGACCGGCCACCTTGATCACGTCGTCGACTCGGCCGAGGAGCCAGTAATACCCGTCTCTGTCCCGTTTGGCGCCGTCGCCCGTGTTGTAGACGCCGTCGAACCGGCTCCAATACTGGTTCTTGTACCGTTCGGGATCTCCATAGATGCCGCGCAACATCGCAGGCCAGGGGTGGGTGATCACCAAATACCCGCCGCCTGCCTTGACGGGCTTGCCGCTCTCGTCGACGATTTCGGCACGAATCCCCGGGAACGGCCGGGTGGCCGAACCGGGTTTGAGGCGCGTGAGAGCGGGGAGAGGCGTGATCAAAATCATGCCGGTTTCCGTCTGCCACCATGTATCCACAATCGGGCACCGTTTTTTCCCGATTACAGTGTGGTACCAAATCCATGCCTCGGGGTTGATCGGCTCGCCCACGCTGCCGAGAAGCCGGAGCGAACTCAGATCGTGCTTGTTCGGAAACGCGTCGCCCCATTTCATGAAGGCGCGGATCGCGGTGGGGGCGGTGTAGAGGATGGTGACGCCGTACTTTTCGACGATGGACCAGAAGCGATCCTTTTCCGGCCAGTCCGGACCGCCCTCGTACATCACAACGCTGGCGCCGTTCGAGAGGGGCCCGTAGACCACGTAGGTATGGCCGGTAACCCACCCGATATCCGCCGTGCACCAGTAGACGTCGTCCTCCTTGAGGTCGAACACATGCTTCGTGGTGACGTGCGCTCCGACGAGATATCCGCCGCTCGTGTGAATGATGCCCTTCGGCTTGCCGGTGGTGCCGCTCGTGTAGAGAAGATAGAGCATGTCCTCGCTATCGACCGGGAGCGGTTCGCACGTCATCGGTGCGGCGTCCATCAGATCGTTCCACCAGAAGTCGCGACCGTCCTTCATGGGCACGATCATCTTCCCGCCGAGCCGCCGGACGACAACTACCTTATGTACGTCCGGACAGCTCTGGAGTGCGTCGTCCACATTCTGCTTGAGCGGCACGACCCCGCCGCGCCGATACCCGCCGTCGGCCGTGATGAGGACCTTGGACTGGGCATCCAGGATGCGGTCTTTAAGCGCCTCCGCGCTGAACCCGCCGAAGACGACGCTGTGCACGGCGCCGATGCGCGCGCAGGCCAGCATCGCGATCGGCAGCTCCGGGATCATGGGCATATAGAGCGTGACACGGTCGCCCTTCTTGACCCCGATGGTCTTGAGCGCATTCGCGCATTTGCAAACTTCACGGTGAAGATCCCGGTAGGTCAAGACGCGCGTGTCGCCGGGTTCTCCCTCCCATATGATGGCCGCCTTGTTCTTCCGCGGGCCGGTGAGATGGCGGTCGATGCAGTTGTGCGAAAGGTTCAGCTTCCCCCCGACGAACCATTTCGCGTAGGGTTCCTTCCAATCGAGGACCTTCTTCCAAGGTTTGAACCAGTCGATTTCGCCCGCACATCGGGACCAGAATTTGAGAACGTTCTCGCCCTCTTTGTAGATGGCGCCGTTCCGCGCGTTGGCTTGTTTCCGAAACGAAGCGGACGGCGCAAAGGCGCGTTTTTCAACCCATAGATCATCCAGGCCGCGTGATGTCATGTTGAACCTCCCATACTCTCTACGTCATCGCGGACTTCGTGTCCGCCGAAAAGGTGGCCCCCTCCGCTACGCTCCGGGGACGACGAAATGTAGCATCATCGGGTCTCGGCGTCGAGAGTACGGCCGGCATCCTTCCGGTCCGTGCAGAGCTTACCGGGCGCGCAGGATGGACGCAAATCCCCGAAGGACACCCAGTCCATACCGCACGAATCCCTTCTTGGATTTGCCGTGCGTGCGGGGATGGATCCGGATGGGGACTTCTCCGATGCGCGCCCCGATGTCCTGAAGCTTCCGGTAGAGCTCCATCGAGAAGTATTGCGGCTCCTCGGCCGCCTCGCCGTTGCCGAAAGCCTTCTCGATGATGCCCCGCGTGAACGCCCGGTACCCACTCATTGGATCGGTAGTGGCGATGTGCGCCCGCCGGGCGAAGATCCGCGCAAAGGTGGGGAGCAGCAAACGCCGGATCAGGGGGCCCGCGTATCTTGGCCGATCCGGAGCGGGATCGGGGGCCTCTTCGGGAAAGGGCAGGTAGCGGGAACCGATGACCACATCGTATCCCTCCCTGAGCTTGGCTGTGAGACGCGGGATGTCGCGTGGATCGTGCTGACCGTCCGCATCAAGCTCCACAACCACCGGATAGCGATCTTCAATGGCAGCGTGAAACCCCGTAAGAAGGGCAGCGCCCTGGCCTCGATTCTCCGCGTGTGAGATCACGCGGGCGCCGCCTTCGCGCGCGACGGCGGAGGTCCGATCCGTTGAGCCGTCGTCCACGACAAGGACGTCAACGCCCTTGGGCAGACTCGACAGCACAGCCGGGAGGCATTCGGCCTCGTTGTACGCGGGGATCAAAGCGAGAATCTTGTCCGGGGTGTGAAAACGATCTCCAGTGACCGACGGGCGGCTGCCCGATCGGTCTCTGCCCTGCGCGGGGGCACCCGGCGGGCCTTTCGGCATTCGCCGGAGATGGTTCACACCCCTCAGATACGCTTGGCGGGGTTGCCGGCTACTCGCCATCCCTTGGGAACGTCTTTCAGAACGACGGCGCCGGCGCCGATTTCGCACCGGTCGCCGATCCGGAGATTCGGTCCGACGACGGCGCCGGTGTAGACATAGGCCATCCGCCCAACTTGCACATGTCCCGCCAGTGTACACCCCGGCGCGAGGTTGGCGAAATCGCCCACCGTTGAATCATGATCGACGACCACATTGGCGTGGACCATCACATGACGACCGATGACGGCATTCGGCTGGATCACCGCCCCCGCGTTGATGATCGACCCTTCTCCGATCTTGGAGAATGGCGAAATCGAAGCCCCGGGATGAATGGCGGTCGCACTTCGTAGGCCGATCCGCTTGCACTGCTCCGCCAGGCCCGCCTTTTTCAAGTTGTCCCGATGCGCGATAAGGGCATGCGTGGCGCCGAGCTTTCCCCGCTTCAGCAACTCCAGCCCGCCCAGGATCGATATGCCCAGGAGCGCCTCCGCGCGGCCATCCTTCCGGTCCTCGAGATCGATGACGCCGACCATCTCATTGCGCTCAGTGAGTTTGAAAATGTCGATGGCGTACTTGGCCTGTGCTCCGGCGCCGAGGATGAGGATGCGCAATGCGGCCATCAGCTTTCAGCGGTCAGCGTTCAGCTCACGGAGAGCCGAGACCACACGGTCCAAATCCGTTCGGGTGAGGCGCCCGTGGTTCGGCAGACCGATGATGCGACCGGCCAGCTGTTCGGCGACCGGCAGGTTCAGCCGTCCGTATGCCGGATCCAAATCCGTGAGCACTTTCTGCCTGTAGAGGGGCTCCTTGTATCTCTGACGCACTTCGATGCTCTTGGCTCGGAGCATGGACACGATTTCCGCGGTTGTTCGACCCGCCTTCTCTTCATCCATCCAGACGGGATACCAGAAAAATGTGTGTACGACCTCCGGATACAGCGTTGGCCTCCTGATCGCCTCCAGCCCGGCGAGATTCTTGTGTAGAACCATCGAATTTCGGATGCGCTTTCGATTGTTCGAATTGAGCTTCCGGAGTTGAACGCGCCCCATGGCCGCCTGGAATTCCGTCATCTTGTAGTTGTAGCCGAGCATCACGTGATCGTCACGTCCCGACATTCCATGGATCCGCATCATTCGGGCTTTGGTGGCGATCTCCTCGTCATCGGTGGTGATCATCCCGCCCTCGCCGGTGGTCATTGCCTTCGTGGCGAAGAACGAGAAGGCGGCGGCCCGGCCGAAAGAGCCGGCCTTCCTCGCACGGAAACTTGATCCATGGGCTTGCGCGGCATCTTCGATGAAGGCGAGGCCTCGCGATCGAGCGAGATTCGAGAGCGCGTCCACATCCGCCATCTGCCCATATAAATGTACCGCAAGGATGGCTTTCGTCCGAGGCGTGATCGCCCGCTCCACTTGAGCCGGATCGAGACAGTAACGGTCCGGATCGAGGTCCGCGAATACCGGCCTGGCGCCCGTGTAGAGGACGGCTTCGATGGTAGCGAAGAACGTCAAGGGTGGGACGATGACTTCGTCCCCCACGCCGATCCCGATCGCGGCAAGGATGAGGTGGAGTGCTGCCGTACCGTTGCTGACGGCCACGGCGTGCCGGCTGCCGACGTACCGGGCGTATTCCGCTTCGAAGGCGAGGACGATTTCCCCGGAAACGTATTTGCCCGAGCGCAGTACGGCCGAAACGGCGCGAATCTCCTCCGCGCCCACCGCGGGTTTGGATACCTGGATGATCCGGCCGCTGGGGCCTGGCCGCCTCATTCTGAGGAAGTGAGTCTCCCTTGCGCCTTCAGGAAGGAGACGAGCGCGTCGCGGCTTGTGTGCTCGAAGCGAAAGCCGAGTTTCTTGATCTTGTCGTTCGAGATCACCCAGGGGTAGCGGAAGAAATTGAGAACACCGGCCTGCGACTCAACGGGCTTGAGGTGCAGCAGCCAGAAGAGTTGGACCAGGCTGTAGGCGAACCCATAGGGAAAGGGCACCGTTTTCGATCCCGTTAGGACGGCGGCTTCGGAGAGCGTGAGCGTACCGTCACCGGTGAGATTGTAGGCGCCGCTGCCGCCCTTCTTCAGGAGAAAGTGAAAGGCGCGGGCGACGTCCTCTTCGTGAACGTACTGCATCGGTGGGTTGGCGCCCTTGATCGTAAATCCGCGAGGCTGACTGATCATCCGGCCGATGTAGTTCGAGATGTTCGGTCCGATCACGATGGTCGGCCGAACGATGACCACCTGAATGCCGGGATGTTTGCTCGAAAACTCCTGGCAGAGGCGGTCAATGATGGCCTTGTGCTCCGAGTAGGGGTAGTTCCTGTTCGAGTCCCCGCGCACGGGATGTTCCTCGTTGAGCGGAACCGGATTGTCCGGATGCGCGCCGTAGGCCGTGGCGCTGGAGGCCACGAGGATTCGCTTGATGTTCAACGCTTCGACCGCCTGAAGAAAGTTTCGGGTCCCGTCGATGTTCACTCGCGCCATTCGGCGCACGTCGTGGATCGGGTTCAGGATGAACGCCAGGTGGATGGCGGTATCGGGAGCGGCCGCGCGGACTTTTTCGGCCAACGCCGTGTCGTTGATGTCGGAATGGATGAAGGTCAGTTTCTTGGATGAGGCTCGAGGGGGAACGATGTCAGTCCCGACGATCGACTCGATGTCGCGATCCGAGTCGCACACTTGCGTGAGCCTCGTTCCGATGTATCCTGAAACGCCGGTGATCCAAAGTCGCATGGCCGGATTGTATCCAGAGAACGCGCAGAATAACAATGTCCCCTGCAGAAGGAGCATGGAAAGCCGGAGGTGGGTGACGTGAAGCTTCGCATTGTTGTGAAACCGAACGCGCGGCAGACGAAAGTCGAGCCGCTGGAGGGGAAATCCTACAGGATCAGCGTGACCGTGCCTCCGGTGGAGGGCAAGGCCAACGAGGCGGTGGTGGAAGCGCTGAGCGAACACTTCGGCGCGGCCAAGTCGCGGTTTCGGATCGTGGCCGGCCACAAGGGTCGGACCAAGATCGTCGAGTATGCTTAGGAAGCGTTGAATGGGCGCTGAAGGGCTCGAACCTTCGGCCTCCGCTGTGTAAGAGCGGCGCTCTAGCCAACTGAGCTAAGCGCCCCATCCGGTGCAAGCCTAATGGAAGGCCGGGCCAAAGAAAAGTCCCATGCCCGGTGGGGCATGGGACTTGGTGGTTGCGCCGAGAAGCTTCGGCGGATCCGTCCGACTACGCTGCGAGTCTCTTCGCCTCCCGGTAGGGTAGGCGGTGGAGCTGGACGATGTGCGGGAACATCTGCTGATCGCACTGCTCCACGTGCTGACGGACGAGTCGGATGACCACATCCAGCACCGTGGCGGCCTTCGCCGGCTCCGGCTGCCAGGGGAAACTGGCCACGAGTCGCGTGATCTTGCGTATCTGTTTCCGCGTGTCGCGCGCCATGGTCAGAAAAAGCGTCGATTGGAAACTCTTGTCTGTGAGCGTTTCCTCGAAGAATCGTTCTTCCACGTCGAGGTGGAGCGTGAGACGGTGGCACACATCCTGTGCGAGTTGCTTGAGCGATCCAAGCCCCCGTTCAGGGTGCTTGATGAGCCGATCGCATTGGTTGATGCCGATTCTCAGCAAGTCATGGTCCAGCTCGAAGCGATCCAGTTGGACCTGAATAGGTCCCCCTTCTGCGCTTGCCATATGGTTTTCCCCCTTGGTTCCATCCCTGGCGGTCGCCCGCCTTGGCGGAGCCGATTGGACCTCCATGCGCGCTTGTCTTCCACGCCCTCCAGGCGTGGCCGTGTTCCGCGATCGCGCCTCTTCTTGAGGCGTCTGCAAGCTTTACCATCCCTGTCATCCCCTTATTCTACCTCTCTACTATTAGTGACCCCTGGTCATTGATTATTACTACCCGTCACTACCTGACCTACATGATCTAGTAGCAAGAAGCATGCCTATACTGGCCGTGGTACAAGGTCAATGGGTGCCGTCACGTAACGATTTGAAATCTCATGCGAAGGCAGGTGGGCGAGTTGCTTCCACTGCCATTGTGCCGTTGTTTTAGGCATTTAGCTGTGGGGTTTTGTGACCCCATGCCGGACTGTTCAGTCATATTGACCCCGGCTATGCCGATTCATCACCATCTAGACCCCCATAGTTCTAATTGTCCGAAATCCGAAAAACTTTAGGCAAGCGTTCAGCCATCAGCTCTCAGCCGTCAGCTTGCTGCTCTGCGAAGCGCTACGCAGCACGAGTCCAGTCAAAGAACAGGGCAGTGAAGGTTCCGAAGCGCGGCACGGCCTCAGCCTCCGAAGCTGATGGCTAAACGCTGATCGCTCCTGTTTTTTCTATTTCTCGGCGAAGAAGCCCGCGAGAAGGCGGTTGACCTCTTCCGGGGCCTCCTGCTGAGTCCAGTGTCCCAGTCCCTTGAGAACCTCCACCCGAAGGGGCGCCGCGACGTAGCGATCCAGCCCGCGCGTCAGTGCCGGCGAACGCCCGCATCTGATGACGCCAACTGTACCAGAACTCGGGAAACCCATGGAGGAAGAGAATGGGGCGCCCCTCGCCGGCCTCCACCACATGGAATCGAATCCCGTTCGCTCTGACGAAATGCTTTCGAAATCCGCTGTCCATGGGAAGAGGGTAGGCGGTCCGGACGCTCGGATCAATCCCTCGTGTAACGCGATGGTGTGCGGCGAACTTGAGCGGGGAGGCCGATGGAAGTAAGCTCGTCACCATGAAGCCTCGAATCTTGGTGACGATGGGCGATCCGTATGGGGTGGGCCCGGAGGTGGCGGTGAAAGCGCTCCTCTCGAAACGGCTTCCATCGGCCAACTACTCCATCGTGGGCAGCCGCGCCGTTTTGGATTCGGCGCTTCGGGCCGGCGGACGGAAACGGAGCGCCGTGGACGTGATCGAGCCTGACGGCGTGGAGGTCCCCGAGGACTTTCAAAAACCCCGGGCGGATGCGAGAGGTGGAGCCTACGCGGTGGCCTGTATCCGTGCCGCGGTCGATCGGATCCGGCGGGGTGAAGCCGATGCTGTTGTCACGGCGCCCATCTGCAAGGAGTCCATGCATGCAGCCGGTTATCGATGGCCGGGGCATACCGAAATGCTGGCGGAGTTTACACAGGCTCCGTCGCACGCCATGATGTTTTCCGGTCCAAGATTGAAAGTTTCCATTGTGACGATTCACATGGCGTTGCGGGCGGTGCCATCGAGTCTGAGCGTGGAAAAAGTTTTCCAAACGATCGCGCTGACCCATGCCGGGCTCCGGGATTGGTTCGGCATTCGGCGGGCCAGGATCGCCGTGGCCGGGCTCAACCCTCACGCGGGAGAAAACGGGGCCTTCGGCTCCGAGGACGCGGAGTACATCCGGCCGGCCGTGGAGAAGGCGGTGCGCGAAGGCATCGGCGCGGACGGTCCACTCCCCGCCGATGCGATGTTTCACCGTCTCTACGAGGGAGAATTTCACGCGGCCGTTTGCATGTATCACGATCAGGCGCTTGCACCCTTCAAGATGATTCATTTCAAGGACGGCGTGAACCTGACACTGGGCCTTCCGTTCGTCCGCACCTCGCCCGATCATGGCACGGCGTTCGATATCGCGTGGAAGAACCGGGCGGATCCATCGAGCATGATGGCGGCGATCCGCCTTGCGGCAGAATTGGCCGGGCGTACAGCGAAGAAGCGCAGGTCTTCCTCATGAATCTGAGTCTTGCAGCGGGATTCGCCGCCGCGCTCATCGCCGGTCCCTCCGATCTCAAAGAAGACCTTCGGGCCTCCGTACTCACGCAGATGAAGGAGGCCGCCCTGCGCCCGCTCGACGCCAAGACTGTTCTTGTGAAGGAGGCCAGGGATACCCGCCAGTACGAGGTATCCTACCTCGGCGGGGACGGCGTCAGGGTTTTCGGATCTCTCCACAAGCCGCTTGGCGTGGAAGGCGTTCCCCTGGTTCTGCTCGTGCACGATTTCGGGGAAGGACGGCTGGAGGAGTTCGCCAAAGATCTGGCCCGCGCGGGATTTGGGGCTCTCGCCATCGACCTCCGCGGCCACGGTCACAGTTCGGGCGACGCCGAGGTCATCACCAAAGGGTGGATGCGTGAATCGATACGGGGTACGCCGCGCCAGCCGTCGCTCCAATCGGCGGTGGATGTGGCCCAGGGGATCAGGCTCTTGAGGGAAGAGACCCCTGCTGTGTTCGCGGCCGGGATCGGCTTGGGGGCAAACTTGGTATGGATCGCCTCCCAGAGCCAACCGGTGAGGGGTGTGGCGCTTGCGGGGCCGCTGTTCTGCGGCGAAACAGTTGATCTGATCCTGTCGGGTCGGGCTTCCGGTTCCCGCGCGGTGCAGGACCTCGCCGGCGAGGAGGCGGACACCATTCGATGGTTTACAGGTTTCTTTCAGTTGGACCGCTACCCCCAGCGCGTGCCCATCCTGCTGGCCGAGGCGGTGACGGATGCCATCACGCCGAGGCGATGTATCCAGCGATGGATCGCCGGCATCCCGAGGACTGTTCCGGTTGAGATCGTGCCTCTCGCGCACCGGGGACAGTTCGTGTCCGGCGAGTGGACGAAGGCGATGGTCGGTTGGTTTGAGAAGATCCTCTCCGGGGGCCGCCCGACCAAGAAGAAAAAATAGGAAGGAAATTCCGATGAAACACGTCTTGCTGGTGGCGGATGGGATGCCGGACGAGCCGATTCCCTCGCTGAATGGAAAGACCCCTTTGGAGCACGTCGCCACTCCGAATCTCGACGCCCTCGCGGGCCGATCCCTACTCGGTGTCACGTATCCGATTCCGGATGGGTTTCTCCCCGGCAGCGATATCGGGAATTTGAGCCTCATGGGATACGATCCCCACGTCTATTTTACGGGGCGATCACCGCTCGAAGTGATCGACATGGGAGTGGATCTTCAGGAGGGGGACGTCGCGTTCCGCATGAATTTTGTCACGATGAGCGGTCTCCCCGATCGTCCGCAGATCGAGGACTACAGCGCGGGCCACATCACGGATGCCGAGGCGTTCCAGCTTCTCGCGGAGGTCCGCACGCGATTGCGCGCGGATGACATCCATTTCGCGCGCGGGGTGAGCTACCGCCACGCGATGATTTGGAATAAGGGACCGAAAAACCTGAAGACGACGCCGCCGCACGACATTCAAGGCGTGCCGACGGAAGGCCACTGGCCGGAAGGGGAAGCCGCGGAGCGGTTGTCGGACATGATTCGGCGCTCCTGGGAAATTCTGGCCGGGTCGAGCGTCAACCGTATCCGCTCGCAAAAGGGCGAGCCCGCGGCCAATTCAATCTGGTTCTGGGGACAGGGTACGCGGCCTGCGTTGCCGCTGTTCGAGAAGACGTACGGGATCAAAGGCGCCGCGGTCTCGGCCGTTCCGCTCCTTCGCGGGATCGGGATCTGCGCGGGACTGAAAATTCTCAAAGTGCCCGGGATGACAGGATGGGTCGACACAAATTACAAGGGCAAAGTGGAGTACACGCTCGACTTCCTGGCGAAAGAAGGCGACTTCGTGCTCCTGCACGTGGAAGCCATCGACGAGTGCGGTCACGTGGGCGACCTGGAGAAAAAATGCCTCGCCATCGAGCTGTTCGATCGCGAGGTGGTCAAACCCTTGATGGAGGGGCTGGCCAAGGTGGAGCCTCATCGCGTGCTGGTCACCTCCGACCATCTCACGTATCTTTCGAGGAAGACGCATGTGGCCGGGCCGGTCCCGTTCATCGCCTTCGATTCCACCAAGCCCATGTCCCCGAAGTCGCTGAAGTTCGGGGAAACGTCCGCCCGCGCGGCCGGCGTGACGGCCGACCCCTGCCACGACCTCTTGCCGCGGTTCCTGGACGGCCGACTGTTCGGATGATTCCACCACCCCTTTCCGGGATTTCAGATTTGAAATCTCAAATCTCAAATTGTACCGAGGGGGGGGGCGCAACCCAGAAGGAAGTTCTGGCCCTTCGAGGGGGAGCCCTCGGCGATTTCGTCCTTTCCATCCCACATTTTCTCGCCTTGCAGGATCATTTTGGGCGACTCACGATCGCGACCCATGCGAAGTACGTTCCCTTCCTGCGCGCGCTTGGGCTTGGGGAAAAGATTCTACCGCTCGACCGTTCGGATACGACCCGGCTCCTCTATGCCGATCCACCTCAGATCTACGATGGGTTGATTTCCTGGCTCAAGCGGGGAACGAAACATCCCACCGTCTTGGGCCGACGGTTCGAAGTGTACGTGTCCAGCGCGGAGGCAACGAACGGGCATGTCGCGGACGCCTACTGGGAATGTCTCAAACCCCTTGGAATCCTCCCCCTACCCCCACTGGAGCTCCGTTCACGCTTCCAGATGGGGATGGGAAAGGTGTTTTCGACTTCGGTCGTTCTTCATCCGGGAAGCGGGGGGGACTGGAAGCGATGGCCTCTGTCCTACTACTTGGAGTTGGCGCGGCGTTTCGCGGAAGAACACGCGGCCGATCGAGTACTCGTGCTGATCGGGCCCGAGGATGAATCGTGGGCCGGCGATCTGCGAGGCCTGCGACTCCCGGACGGCGTTTCGCTCGTTGAGTCGGACGATATCATGCGGACGGCCGGGATGCTCGCCTCCGCCTCCCTTTTCGTGGGCAACGACTCCGGTGTGACACATCTCAGCGCGCTGTTGGGCGTGCCGACGATTGCCATCCACGGGCCGACGTCCCCGATTGTCTGGGGCGCTCGGGGGCGAGCCGTGAACCATGTATGGGATCCCACGGGGTGCGCCTGCAAGGGCGAGGACGTGCGAAGATGTGTCGATTCGAAATGCCTGCGACACATCCCGCCAAGCGCCGTTTTGCAGGCGGGCATGATGTTGGCCAATGCTCCTCCTGGCTGTTGAATCCGCTGGACCTCGTCCTGGAGCGGCCCTGGCGACGGAAGACGGTCTGCTGGATCAGGAGATCGCCGAGCCAGGGGCCCGGCCGGGGAAGCACTTGGTTCCGCTTTTCGAACAACTTCTTAGTCGGAGAGGCTTCGGGATTCAGTCCATTGACCTGTACGCCGTGGACGTGGGACCCGGCTCCTTCACTGGAATTCGCGTCGGCCTCGCTTCTCTAAAGGCTCTGGCTCTGGTGCATCCACGGCCGGCCATCGCCGTATCGTCGTTGGAGGCAATGGCGTGGGATTGTCCATCCGCGGAAGAAGATGTCGTGCCGGTCCTTCATTCGCATCGCGACCTCTTTTATGTTGCCCGATTCGGCTGGAAAGAGGGACAAGTCGAGAGACGGATGAAAGACACGCTGGTGCGCGCCGCGGAACTCGTGGCTGCCATCGCGGGGGGGGGGAGAGGCGTGCGATTCGTGGGGACAGGTCTGAGCCGAATCCCTCCCGAGGTTCGATCAACCCTTGATTCGGTGGGATGGGCCGACCCGGCCGATGGTGAGCGGATTCCCACGGTGTCCTCCGTGGCCGCGGTGGCCATGGAACATTTCCAAATGGGTCTGGGGGTGGCGCCACATTCCCTCCAGCCCGCCTATCTCCAGAATCCGTACTAAGTTCTGGAAACGGCGGTGGAATTCACTATAATCTCTCCTACAGTGGACGGAGCAGTGAAAGGGAGTGAGAATCCACCGGCCTCGCCGCAGGTCGGTCTCGAGTTGCCATTCAGCGTTTTAGTCTCGTCGGATGAAATGGAAGCCTACCTCAGTTTCGATCCCAAAGGACTTACGCCGGACGATTGGAAAGCCATTTCCCCCCAGGACCTTAAGGAAGAGTTGAGCCGGAAGCGGGTCGTGGCGGGGTTGGTTCCGGCCAAGTTGAATGAATGTCTCACCCAGATGCAGGAAGGGAAGGATTTTGCCAACGTCATGATTGCCCAGGGGAAACTTCCGGTGGACGGTCAAGACGCCAAGATCGTCTGGCACGTTGACATCAAGGATCAAAAATCCTTTACCGATGAAACCACGGGGAAGATCGACTACCGAGAGCGGCATGTCATCAAGTCGATCGGGGCGGGTGCCCTGTTGGTCGTCAAATCGCCCATGACCCAGGGGTCGGATGGGCAAACGGTCACGGGAAAAGTGATCAAGGCGAAAAAATCCGTCGACGTTCAGCTGGTGGCCGGCAAGAACGTGGAGGTGAATCAGAACGAGAAGGGTGAGATCGAGTACCGCTCGCTCGCGAACGGCACCTACATCGTTCTGGGCAATCGGATCGACGTGAACCAGCAGACCATGATTGCCGGCGACATCGATTTTTCAACGGGGAACATCAAGTGCAACGGCGATCTGAGTATCAAGGGGCACATTGCATCGGGGTTCCGCGTCGAGGTGGAGCAGCATCTGGACGTGGGAGACATGGTCGAATCGGCTGAAATTATCGCCGGCGGCAATGTGATGCTCCACCGCGGGATCAAGGGGCAGGACAAGGGATTCATCAAGTGTGGTGGAAGTCTCCAGGCGCTCTACGCCGAGCGGGCGGTCCTTGAAGTGCAAGGAGACGTTGAGATCGGCAACGCCCTCCTGGAATGCAAAGTGACGTGCGGCGGGAAAGTGACCGTGCTGAAGGGGAAGGGTGCCATCATCGGCGGTGAAATCCGGGCGGCGAAGGGAATCGAGGCCAAGAAGATCGGGTCCGACTTCGCCTCCACAACCGTATTGGAAGCGGGCATCGATTTCCTCACAGAAAAGGCGCTCACCGATGTGAATAACAAGATCAAAGCCACCCAGGAGAATCTGGGCAAGATCGAACGCGTCTTGTCGCGCGACATCCTGGAAAAAGGCGACCTGAGTTTCATCCCCGAGGACAAGCGGGCCCAGTTCGCGAAGATCATGGAAACGTGGCGAACCAGTCGGGCGCAGCTCAAGGAACTGACCGAGCAGAAGGTCCATCTTCTGGAGAAAAAGCAGAGCAAAGTCCGCGCCTTCATTACCGCCCAGGACCAGATGTATTCCCGCGTCAAATTGAAGATCGGCGTTTCCACCATGACGACGGACCGCGAATACAGCCGGGTGATGTTTTACGAAGACCCGGACGACAAGAAGATCAAGTACAGCTACAAGTAGAATGGAGTCATGTTAGAATGGGGTCATGTGGTCATGTATTCAAAGGGACATGTTCAAACGTAGCCTTGCGGAGATGATTCCATGATGACATTGCTACATGGGAACATTCTGCGGGGGGAGGTGATGTAAAACAGTCCAGATAGACGTTCCGCTCAATTTCATGATGGGGCTCTGGTCCGCGCTCGCCGCGGAGAAGCAACTTCGAGCCGGGGGGAATCCCTTTGCGAAAAAATATTTCTGGTGGCCCTTTGCCGCTACGGCCGTCTTTTTCCTTCCGCTGGGCTTCTACTTGGCTTACCGCTTCAGCGATTGGAGCCTGATGTACTATGTTGAACCTCCATCGGGGAACACGCTTTTTTCACTCTTTGTCGCCTGCGTGTATGCGGGAGCCTTTGCGGGTGGGTACAGGTTCGGGCTCAGCAAAGTTCGTCTGGGCCAGGTGAAGTGGGGGCGTGTGATGGTTGGGCTGATCGCCGCGGGCATCGGGATCTTCTGCCTGGCCACGTGGAATCGGCTCATGAATATCGGCACGATGGCCGAGTACCAGGCCGGAGCAGGCCGGCCTTTCGCCGAGGTGATGGGTTTGCTCGTGCCGAACGTGATCGTGGGGTCGATCTACGGCGCTCTCATGTTTCTTGCATTGGCTCATTTCCACCGCGAGGGTCGTCGCCCCTCCCGCCCGGTCGGGTCGGCGGGCGCACCCGCCTGATGAAGAAGTCGGGGTCGGAGCATCGGGTAGGCACCCGTGAACGGACGCTCCTCGAAATCGAGTATGAGGCGAGCCGAAACTTCATCTCGGACTTTGCGCTGAACATCTCGCGTGGGGGCATGTTCATTGCCACGCAGCAACCCCTCGATGAAGGCCAGGAATTTCTGCTCCGATTTTCGCTGCCGGGTTCGGCCCGTCCCATCGAATTGCGCGCGCGCGTCATGTGGGCGAATCGGCAGGACAAGAAGAGCAACCTGATTCCCGGAATGGGGGTGGCGTTCATGGACCTCTCGGATGAAAAGCGCGCGCAGATCGAGCGATATGTGGAATCCATGCAAGTGACTTCAGGAAAGAAGTGATGTCCCGAAAATTGTTTCTCAAGAGCTTCGGCTGTCAGATGAACGATCGGGACGCGGAGCGCATCACGGGTCTCATGCGACGCGAGGGATACGAGACGACGGAAGTGCTCGAAGAGGCCGACGTCGTGGTCGTCCACACCTGCAGCATCCGCCAGAAAGCGGAGGAAAAGGCGTATGGCCTGCTGGGACGTACGCGGGCCCTGCGCCAGAAGAATCCCGGCCTCCAGGTGGCCATCGGCGGCTGTGTGGCCCAGCAGCAGGGCGCCGAGCTTATGGAGCGGAACCTTTTGCTGGATGTTGTTTTCGGCACCCACCAGATCCGGCGCCTTCCGGAGCTCCTTGAAGAAGCCCGGCGTAAGCAGCGCTCGATCGTCAGGACGGAATACGACTATGACCCGGATCGTCTGGAGGGGCCGCTTTTCTGGGAATCAACCGGCGATGGGCGCGCGGCTCCGACCAGCGCCCTGGTGACCGTTCAGGAAGGATGCAACAAATCGTGCACGTATTGTGTTGTCCCGCGTACAAAAGGGGCGGAACTCTGCCGGCCCTCCTCCGCGATCCTGGATGAGGTGCGGCGACTCGTCGAACGCGGAGTTCAGGAAATCGTTCTCATCGGCCAAACGGTCAATTCGTACGGGAAGGACGGCAGCGCGGATATCTCTTTTCCGGATCTCCTCCGGAAGTGCAGCAACGTGGAGGGTGTGGGAAGAATCCGTTTCGCCACGTCCTACCCACCCGACGTCACGGAGGCGCTCGCCGCCGCCATGGCGGAGTGCGAGCCGGTCTGCGAACACCTCCACCTGCCTGTCCAGAGCGGCTCGTCGAGGGTGCTGGCCGCCATGAATCGCGGCTACTCGCGCGGGGCCTACCTTGAAAAAGTCCGCCTGCTCCGGTCCGCGATGCCGGACCTTGCGCTCAGCACGGATATCATCGTGGGATTTCCGGGAGAAACCGAGGAAGACTTCAGCCTTACGCTTGACTTGGTCCAGGCCGTTGGCTACGATCAAATCTACGGGTTTTGCTACTCGAAGAGGCCCGGCACTCAAGCGCCCAGAATGGAGGGACACATCCCCGACGAAGTGAAGAAAGAACGATTGGTCCGTCTATTCGAGGCGGCCAAACGGGTATCGATGGAAAACAATTCCAAGTGGATCGGGCGCGACGTGGAAGTATTGATTGAGGGTCCGAGCCCGGATGGGGAGCGCATGCAGGGGCGTACCCGGTGGAACCGGCTCGTCCATACCGCCGGGGCGGGGATATCGGCAGGCGATTGGGCTTCCGTGCGCGTGGAACGCATTTCGCCGCAGTCCCTCATCGGTCAGGCCCTTCGTGTCGCCGCCCCGCTTTGTGGCATCCAGCCAGTCGCGGGACGGCATTGCCATCCTGGCGCCGCTTAGCCCCATGAAGGAGGGATCGGTGTTTTCACAGATGAAGGTCGCGGGAATCGCCGTCGATCCCTTCGCCGGATTGCCGATCGTCATTTTGAAGGACATGGAAGACAAACAGGCCGTTCCCATCTGGATCGGGCTGTTCGAGGCCAGCGCGATCGCCACCGAAATGGAGAAGATCAAACCGCCCCGGCCGATTACGCACGACCTTCTTCGCAACATGCTGGCCGCCCTGGGGGCCAAGGTGGTGCGAATCGAAGTCACCGAATTGAAGGAAGATACCTTCTACGCGCTCATCTACATGCAGAATTCCAAGGGCGATGAAATTACGATTGATTCGCGTCCGAGCGACGCCATCGCGATCGCGCTCCGGATGGACGCGCCGATCTTCGTGGCCCAGTCCGTGATCGAGAAATCGCAAAAGATCGATCTCCAGCAGGCCAAACCCATCGATTTCACTCCCGCCTCGAAGGAGAAATGGGCGGAGATGCTGGAGAAGATGAAGCCCGAAGATTTCGGCAAGTACAAGATGTAGCCCCCGCCGTGGCGAACGTTCTCGTCACGGGAGCCGCCGGCTTCCTGGGCTCCCACCTCGTCGATCATCTCCTCCGCTCGGGACATCGCGTCGTCGTGACCGACCTTCCTCGGGCGGACCTCAGCCGCTACATTGCAAAAGGTGTCGAAGCCCGGCCCGCGGATATTCTGAGTCCCGATTCGCTCAAGACCGTGCTCGCGGGCGTGGATACCGTGATCCATCTGGCGGCGATCTTCGACCTGGGCGCTCCCGAGGAACTCATGTGGAACGTAAATGTCCAAGGCACGGATCATGTGTGCAGGGCGGCGGTCGATGCGGGAGTGAAGAAGTTTGTGATGCTCTCCAGCGCCGCGGTGTACGGGAAGCCGATGGAAATTCCGTGCCGGGAGGAGACGGTGAAGCGCCCGCGCGACGCTTACGGCGTCACGAAGTGGGAGAGCGAGAAAGTGGCCATGCGATACCACCGGGAGCGCGGGCTTCCCGTGGTGGCGGTGCGGCCGAGTCTGGTCTACGGGCCGGGGAGCAAGTACGGGCAGGCCATGTATTTCGCCCTGTTCAGCATGCACCGCGCGCTCGATCGGACCGTCTGGCCTTTGTGGAACATGCCCTCCGCGAACCAGGTTCACATCGAGGATGTTTGTCGCGCGATTCTCTTCCTTATGGATCGTGGGGACGCGGTCGGCCAGGCCTTCAACATCGTGGACGATGAGCCGCTGCGTCTGGATGAAGGATTCGAATTGATCATGGGCCAATTCGGAGTTCGCGCGCGAAGAATCGAATCCCCGGTCTTTGCCTGGATCGCCCGCATGATGTGCAAGCTTCTGGCCCGCATGCCCAATGGTTTTTTCGGCCCTCTCAATCGATGGGTCCAGAGCCACTGGGTGCGCATCGCGGCGAAGTTCGGCGTGAAACCGGAGCTCAAACCGCGACTCGATCGGGACTGGCTCGACTACCTGAGCAGCGAGCGGGTCTATGACAACCGGAAGCTCAAGTCGCTGGGATTTGAATACGCCCATCCCAAAGCCCGGGAGGGGTTGATCGAGGTGGTCCAGTGGTATCGACGGGAACGTTGGATTCCGGACATTGGTTCTCCGACCGAATCCCTGTCTGAACCTCAGAAACAAGTCGCCTGACCGTCTCCGTTCCGTCCTCCGCTCCCGATTTCACAAGATCTTCGAAAACCGTTGGTTCGGAATGTACGAATCACTCTCTGGCCCAGGCGCTGTCTGTGCCGGTGAGGTCGGATGCCATCGGAAACGGGGATGGTGTCTGCGGATGCTGCGGACTATAATCCCTCCCATGATTGAGCGGTACACGAGGCCGGAGATGGTGCGGATCTGGTCGGACGAGAACAAGTTCGCCACGTGGCTGAAGATCGAGCTGAAAGCGTGCGAGGCGGTCTCGAAGCGAGGGAAGATTCCCAAGGCGGATGCAGTCGAGATGAGCCGCCGGGCCCGGTTCGACGCGGTGCGGATTGGGGAACTGGAAAAGACGACCAAGCATGATGTCGTGGCCTTTGTCACGAACGTGAACGAATCGCTGGGGCCGCTCTCAAAACATTTTCATAAGGGGCTGACGTCATCCGATCTCCTTGATACGACGTTGGCGATCCAGCTTCGAGAGTCGTCCGATTTGATCCTGGCGGCCATCCGCGCACTCAAGAAGGAGCTTCGAGCGAGGGCGCTGGAGCATCGGAGAACGGTGGGGATTGCTAGGACGCATGGGGTCCATGCCGAGCCGACCTGTTTCGGCCTCAAGTTTGTCCTGTGGTACGACGAACTCGCGCGGAATGAGGCGCGATTAAGGCGCGCCCGGACTTCCATTTCCGTCGGAAAGATTTCAGGCGCCGTGGGAACCTACGCTCATCTCGGCCCGGACGTTGAGAAGGACGTTTGCCGGTCGCTGGGTCTGAAGGCGGCGAACATCTCCACGCAGATTGTTCAGCGGGATCACCACGCGGAATATTTCTCAACGTTGGCGCTGATCGCTTCAAGCCTGGAGAAGATCGCGGTCGAGATCCGCCACCTTCAGCGGAGCGAAGTGCTCGAGGTGGAGGAACCGTTCACTGAAGGGCAGACCGGCTCTTCGGCCATGCCGCACAAGAAGAATCCGGTTCTCTCCGAGAATATCGCCGGATTGGCCCGGCTCGTCCGATCTTACGCATCCGCTGCGCTCGAAAACATCGCGCTTTGGCACGAGCGGGACATCAGTCACTCCTCCGTCGAGCGGGTCATCGGACCGGATGCCTCCATCGCGGTTCATTTTATGCTCTGGCGGATGGTGGAAATCATGCGAGGCTTGGTGGTTCACCGGGACCGGATCCGGGCCAACGTGGACCGGCTGGGAGGCCTGGTCTATTCGCAGCGGGTTCTGGTGGCGCTGATGGAGAGTGGGATGGGACGCGATGAAGCCTACAAGCTCGTGCAGAGGCACGCCATGGCGGCGTGGAACAACGGCCGGCCGTTCAGGGCCCTGATCGAAGGCGACCCGAAAGTGAGGAGAAGTATTGGACCGGGACGCATCCGTTCACTCTTCAAGCCGGACTATTTCCTGCGTCACGTAGACCAAATCTACCGACGCGTTTTTTCAAGAAGCCGGGCGTAGAGGGCTCCGATGCCGCGGGGCCGGAGGGGGATGGGTCTGGCGCCGGCCCCGAAGGCGCCGGCTCGATAACCGAAGGCGTTTTTCCGGATGGTGGTGTCCATCAATCGCCGGGCGGTCATCTTGCCGGGATCGCCTCGGAGGTAGTCCTTCGATTTCGCCTTCTTTCGGAGGCTGAGCATCAGGATGGCGGTGGCGACGATGATCACCACCACGAGCCAGTTCGAATACGAGCGCGGGTCAAACAGGCCGGAATCGGCGCTCACGGTCATGGCAGCCGTTTCTCCACCACTTCGAGGACCCGCTCAACGTCTCTCAGGTAGTAGCCGAACATCTGCTCCCGTTCGTGCTCGCCGGGCGGGCCCAGCGTATGGTCCCGAACGCTCAGGAGGACTTTGGCCGTCGTGAGCGCCGTATCGAATTGTTCGGCGAATTGCTCCAAGCTGTCCTTTTTCGCGCGTGCCGGCTGAAGTTGCTGTGTGCGCAGGAAACCGCGTACGAGAAAAACGAGATCATACAACGTGTCGAAGGGGGACCGCTCGGCATCTCCCAAGATGAGATTCTTCTGAAGCTCGCTGTGGAGGCGGAACAGGCCTGCTCGAACGGCGCGGTTCAAGTCCTCCGGCTGGACGAGATTCTGCGCGAAAGGATCCTCCCCGTGGAGGCACCGATGAAACTGGACGATCTCACGAATTTCAATGGGGAAGATTCGCGGAAGGTCGGGCAGCCGGTCCTCAAACCAAACCGCGGGGGAGGCTCGAAGGTCTCTCTCCAGCTTGCGAACAAACTTGGAGGGTAGGAGGGGAAGCTTCATGCCCGACTTCACGGCGAGCAGGAGGTTGACATCGGATACGCCGGGCAGGAAATCGCCGGTTACCGCGCTTCCAAAGAGGATGGCGGAGCGCAGACCTTCGCCCAATTGCTCGACGAGCTGTTCCTTGATTTTGAGGACGCGCTGGTGGACTTCGAGGAGGCTGGGGGTGCTCACCCCGCGAACATCTTCTCGGCTTCCTGCGCGCGCTCGAGCATTTCGCCGAGGATCTCTTCCGTCTCGCCTTCCTTCACGCCGATGTCCTTGAGCGACTGCTCCTCCAGCTTGAAGTACATGCCGTCGTAGCCCACGCCCTGACCGGTCATGCGGCAGAGGCAGTTGGCCACATGGACGACGCCGCAGAGTTGCCGGTTCATCTTGGCCTGAGTGGGGAGGTGATGGAGTTGGATGGCCTCCACCAGTTCGGGCGCGAGCTTCCATTTGGTGGCCGCCATTGCGCCGATTTCCGCGTGATCGAAACCGAGCACTTTCTTCTCGGCGATGGGGAACTCGATATTTTCCGACTGGACCACGTTGATGACGGCCTCGAACTGCTCGCCGAGGAAGCGGTCCATGATCACCTTGCCGATGTCATGAATCAGGCCGGCGGTGAAGGCCATGTCCCGCAGGGCGCGGTTGTGACGCGTGGCCAGCGCCTGCGCGCCGTAGGCCGTCATGATGGAGTGGACCCACAGTCCTCCCTTGTCCAGCCCGTAGTTCTTGAGCGAACGGCGGAGGGTGTCGATGAACATCCCGGCGAGCGCGAGGTTCTCCACCACGGAGAAGCCGAGGAGGGCGGTGGCCTGCTGGATCGACGTGATTTTTTGCGGGAATCCGTAGAACGGGGAATTGACCAGCTTGAGGACCTTCGTGGTGAGGGCCTGGTCGTGCGCGATCACATTGGCGAGGTCTTTGGCCGAGGCCTTTTCGTCCTTGGACAGATCGATGATCTTCTGCATCGTCTGCGGCATCGGGGGGAGTTCCTGAACCGTCTTCAGGATCTTGTTCATGGTGGCGACCGCGGTGGACATGAGCTCCCTCCTACAATTTGGTCTGCGTTCTCTGCGCGCCTTCGAGCCGAAGGCACAGAACCTCGCCGCTGGTCGAATTGACCTGGAGCGATCGAATGAACTTGCCGCCCACGTCTTCACCGGTCACGGGGATGGGAATTTTGCGCAGGGCTTCTCTCGCTCCGCCGACGTTCCGGTCGCTCAGAACCGTCTGCGAGAGCATCTGTGCCCCGCCGGCAATTTTCGCCACCATTTTCCCCTTTTGCGCCCCCAATTTCAGAAGCTCCTCAACGATGGCGGGAACCGCCATGTTTGTAAATTTACCGGCATTGCCGAGATCCTTGGAAGGTGACTCCGGGAGAATGCAGTGCGCACCGCCGCAGATGTGGGTGACGAGGTCGATTACCACGATCCCGACGCCTGCGCCGATCCGATCGATGACAAGTACGGCCCCCGATTCCTTGGTTGCTTTCCACTCGCCCAGTCGAACGTCAATCGATTTGCCATTGGACACGTTTTCGGCGGATGTTAGCGTGGTTTAGGTCGCAAGTCTACAGAGAAACGGGCGATTCAATACAGCTTGGTGATTTCGACACCCGAATAGTATTTCTTCAGGATTTCCTCAAAGGTGTGCCCTTCCTGCGCCATCCCCCGGGCGCCCCACTGGCACAGACCCACCCCGTGGCCCGATCCGGAACCCATGAACTTGTATCCTTTCGCCTGGCGGACGATCTTGAAATGTGTGCTGGGGATTCGGTTGAAGCCGACACGCTCGCGGAACTCTTTCCCGGTCAGCGAGACTTCACGCGATGGCGTGACAAACCGGATGCGCCGCACGCGGCCGGAGGGCTGCAGGGAGGCCACTTCCACCGACTCGATATTCTTAATGCCTACCTCCCTCTCGATTTCAGGGGTGGAGAGATTCACTTCCCAGTACGCGTTCGGGCAGTCCTGGTCGAATCCGCAGGTGACCCCCTGGAGGTACGATCGTTCCCGTCCCCAAACCGTGCCCGAGGCCTCCGTCTGCCCGCCGCAGCAGGAGTGGTAGTACGCTTCGATGACTTCGCCGTCCTGGGTGAGCACCAGTCCTTCCGTCTCTAGAACAGCTTGAGCCGCGGCATCGTCCTCTCGAGAGGAACCCCGGTAGACTTGGTCCATGACCGTGGCCTCCACGTCGAACCGGGTGTCCTTGGGTTTTCCCCTGCGGGAAAGGGCGTAGGATCGAGCGGCAACCACCTGGGCCTTCACCGCCTCCAGAGGCCATTTCGACGAGACCTCATGGTTGATGATGCCGCGCACGTAGTCTTCCAAGTCCAGTTCGTTCACGGCGAGAATTCGAGAGCCACCGTCCGAGTGCAGGACGACTTCCCCGCGGTACGGATGCCGGTCGACTTGGATGGGGAGACCGACGGAAACGATGCGCGCGCCGCTCCGGACCACGGCATCCCCTTTTTCCCAGTGGAGGTGCAACTTGCGATCCTTGGAGGAAATTTTCAGCGGGTTGGTTTGAACGTCCACTTGCGTGGAGCCGTCCGTGATCTGAAAAGGGCCCCCCTTGATAGTGATCGGCGATTTCTGACGGAGGATGGCGACTTTGATGATTTCCCGAGCGTGAGCTTCCGAAGGATTGGAAAAATTCAGGAGCAGAAGGGCGAAAGCGCCGAGGAGAATTGAGCCGTGCGATCCTTGTACCATATGGCTCAGGATCGGCAATACGCGGAAGAGATCATCTGTGTTGGCAACATGGTACCCACGACCCGCTCGTCATGGGGAATAGTTCGTATGAAGCGGGGCTGACGTACTGCGCCAGAGAGAGTACCGCGGCATGAATTTCTCTACGCAGTACTGGCACCACGGAAGACCTCAGCTCGACTTTTGCCATTTTTCCATGCTGTGTGAACATCACTTCACGAGGGAAGGCCATTTCCACGCCGTGAATTTGTTGACAGGAGCCGTTTTCCGGTCTCGTTTCAAAATTCATCGCTCAGAATCCCGCTCGGATGGGAAGGTATCTTCAGACACCGTTCAAGAATGGCAAAAGTCGAGCTTAGAGCCTCTGACAGAATGCCGATTCGTATGGGAGCATCTTCAGATGCTCCCTCTTGTCGGGAGGGTCTGAAGACCCTCCCCTACGCATAATGACCAACATAAACCTTTCAAAAAATGGCAAAAGTCGACAGAGCCTTTAGGCTCTGCAAGTAGATGTGCACAAAGACTTTTGTGCACATACTTAGGTCTGGTTTCCTTCCCCCTCCGGTGGCTCCGAGTTGATCATTCGTTTCAGCTCCCGGCCCATCTTGAAGTAAGGAAGTTTCTTGGGTCTCACACTGATCTTTGCGCCGGTACGGGGATTTCGCCCGGTGTACGCGTCGTAGCGGCGGACCGAGAAGGTTCCCAAACCGCGGAGCTCGACCCTGGACTCCTCGGCAAGGGATTCGGTGATGGCGTCGAACAGGTAGTTCACGACTCTCTCGGAATTCCGATAGGAGAGGGCGCATTCCTTCATGAGGAGCCGAACCAAGTCGTATTTGGTCATATTAAGTGACAGTCTATACCGATGGCTTCCAGAATTGCAAGTGAAAAAAGGGGGTTGCGGGCGACCCCACCACCTCGAACCGGCCGAAGGCCGGATTCCTAGAGCCCGCCCAAGGGTGTGCTGTTCGAGGTGGTGGGGCTAATCGTACGCGGCGTTGATGGCAACGTATCGAGGCGAGAGGTCCGTGGTGTACACCACCTTCTCGGCCTTTCCGAGGCCCAGAGAAACCTCGATTTCAATTTGTGGGCGGCGGACGGCCAGCCGCGCACGGCGGAGATCCGTGGGGCCGGCTGGAAGCCCGCGGATGTAAAGCGGGATTCCATTCAATCGGATCGTCGTTCGATCCGGGTCAATCGGCGACCGGGTCGATCCGGCGGCGGCGAGAATTCGTCCCCAGTTCGGATCTTGGCCGTAGAGGGCGGTTTTCACAAGGGGAGACAGAGCGATCGCCCGGCCAACAGCTTCGGCTGAGGTTGCATTCCGGGCCTGAGTGACGCGGATGGCCACGGTCTTCGTGGCCCCTTCGCCGTCAGAGACGATCTGCAACGCCAGATCCCGGAGCACGCCGCGGATGGCGCCGGACACACGGTCTTTTTCGGAAGGCAAGACCGGGGCAAGGCCCGACGAAAGAAGGAACACGGAGTCATTCGTGCTCATGTCGCCATCCACCATGATGCTATTGAAGCTTTCTTCGATGGCGCGGGCGAGAATGGAGCGAAGTTCGCCGGAAGCGAAGCGGGCGTCCGAGGCGACGAACGCCAGCATGGTCGCACTGGGTGCATGGGTAGGTCTCGCGTTACGCTCGACCTTCCGGCCCCAAGTGCCGCACCGTCCTTGGCCGGCATGGGGAGGGTAGGGGATGAGGCGTGGGCCGATCATCCCGGCCCCTTTCGCGAAGCCCATCACCGTGGAGAGGCCGGCCTCCAGGCCGAGGCGGCGGACGGACACTTTCGGCCGCGTGTCGGTGGTCATGATCGCTTTCGAGAAGGCGCTCCATCCCTCAGTGTCCAGCTTCGAATGAAGCCGGGGCAGCGAGGACTGAATCTTATCAACGGGCAATCGATGGCCGATCACACCGGTGGAGGCCAGAGCAACCGTTCCCGGGCGAAGGCCCAGTTCCCGCTCGGCCGAACGTGCGATCGCCGAGCAGTCGTCGACTCCCTTTCTTCCCGTCGCGGCATTCGCATTGCCGCTGTTCACGAGGACGGCATGGATCCGGCGGGGATCCAGGTGTCGCTCGTTCCACAGGATGTGCGCGGCCTTCACGTGATTGGAGGTATAGGCAACCGCGTAGGCGCAGGGAAGGGGTGACCACAGGAGGGCCAGGTCGGGGCGTCCATTCCGCTTGATCCCGGCCGAGATTCCCGCGAATCGGAAGGGTTTTGGAGGGGGTCCGAGCTTAGCGGCCACGAGTGATCGCTTCCGCGAAATAGGCAACGATCCGGTGCTCTTCGACCGGCGTGAGTTCCACCGGCGGCATAAAGGCCTCCGGGTTGAACCGCCGCGGGGTTCGCGTGTAGGACCGGAGCCATCGTTCGCCCTTCAGGTGGAACACCTCATGGAGCGGAGGTCCGGACATGGGTGAGCCGCCTTGGTGGCAGGTGGAGCATTTCCGGAGGTAGACGACCTCTCCCTTTTCGGCTTCCGTGGCGTTCTCCGGCAGGATCATGAGGATGTCTTTCAGGCGCTTTCCGCGAATTGTCTTGAGCAACGCGCCGGTGAGGATCATGGAGAAGATGATGAGAAGGATGAGCGTGGGACGTTTCATTTCCCAGCCGTCCCCGGCGCACTACACGTGAAGCAGGTAGTCCACAAGGAGGCGGACGCCGAATCCGGTCCCTCCCTTGGGGCAGTAGGGAAGCTCCTTTTCAGTGAACGCCGGACCGGCGATATCGATATGCGCCCAAGGGACGCTTCCTACGAATTCTTTCAGAAAAAGCGCGGCGGTGATCGAACCGGCGTAGCGTTCTCCGGCATTCTTCATGTCGGCGATGTCGCTTTTCAGCAAGTCCTTGTAGTCATCTTCCATCGGCATGGCCCAGAGTTTGTCCCCCGTTCGATTTGAGGAGGCGGAGAGACCCTGGATCAATTTTTCGTCGTTCCCGAACAGTCCGGCGATGCGTTCGCCCAGGGCGACCACACAGGCGCCCGTGAGCGTGGCGAGATCGATCATGGCTTTGGGCTTGGCCTGCGCGGCATGGTAGAGGACGTCCGCCAGCGTCAATCGCCCCTCCGCGTCCGTATTGTTCACTTCAATCGTCTTGCCGGACATGGTGACGAGGACGTCTCCCGGCTTGTACGCATTTCCGCCGGGCATGTTTTCGGTGGCTGCAATGTAGCCGCGAACCTCCACCTCCGGCTTGAGCTCCTTCAACACCCGGAACGTACCGATGACCGCCGCAGCTCCCGACATGTCGGATTTCATCGTCTCCATCGATTTGGCCGGCTTCAGCGACAGGCCGCCGGAATCGAACGTGATTCCTTTCCCGATGAGCGCGATCGGACCCTTCGGAGACTTTGTCCGTGGCTTGTAGCGGAGCTCGATGAATCGGGGGGGACGGTGGCTCCCGCGCGCCACGCCCATGACACCGCCCATCTTCATTCTCTGAATCCATTTCTCGTCATGGACCATGACTTCGACTCCCGGAGTCAGCGACTGGGCGGCGCGCGCGAGATCTTCGGGAGTCATCGTGCTGGCCGGCTCGTTGATCAAGGTCCGCGCCGCATTGACCGCCTCCGCCAAGACCTGCGCCTTCGAGGCCAATTCGGCTTCCCGACGTCCCAGCCGATGCGAGGTGACGAGATACGCGGCCGCGAGTTCCGAGGCCTCTTCGTCTTTCAGATATCGATCATACCGGTACAGTGCGAGCGAGACGGCTTCCCCGAGAGCGAGGAGGGCATTTTCGGTATCGGCCAGTACGGCGTGATCCGCGGGGATGAGCAGAAGCTCCTTTGCTTTCATCTCGCGACTCCGGCGGGCCGCGCGGGCGGCGGCTTGGCGCCATTTTTCGAGATCGAAAGCACTGCGCTTTCCGAGTCCCGCCACGAGAATTCGTCCTCCGCCCGTGTGGATCAGGACGGATTTCCCCTCCTTGCCTTTGAATTGTTCGAGACCGAGAATCTTCTGGATTTCGCCGTGGAATCGATCGGCCAGCAACCCCCAGGCAGGGGACTTGTCCTCTTCGAACTGGAACAGGCAGATCAGAGCCTCGCTTTTCGGGGCTACCTTCGCGCTCCAGATCCCGATCTTCATAAGGAAAGGATTCTACGCAGGATCATGCGATGAATGCAATCGCTGGAAAAAAAGGAGGCCGCCCACGCGGACGGCCTCCCCACGTCTCCCTTGATTTGCTACTTGCAGGAATCGGGTCCGGACAGCTTGCCGCCCCGCGAGCCACCCTGTTTGTCGTAGATGGCAATGGAGCCGTCTTTGCAGAAGGCGAGCTCGAGGTCCGCTGTACCGCCGCCCGATTTGCTGGCCACGAGTGTTCCGACGCCCACTTCATTCTTGGAGTTGGCTTCATCGGTAAACACGATGGTGCCGGTATCCTTCGACCCGTCCGGTTTGACGATGTTGACCGTCATTTCGGACCCCTTGTCGGTTCGGACCTGGCTGAAACCGGTTTTGTTCCCGGCCTCGTCCGTGGTTTCGCCGGACACATTGCGCCAGCCTTTGGGATCGATGGAGAGGAGGACGTCGAGCTTCTTGCCGCCGGTGGTCACCTGCATCTTGCCGTCGCCCGTGTTTCCTTTCTCGTCCGGCGGATGCATTTTCAGGTCGGCCTTGGCCGCCACTTGCACGCCGAAGGCATCGAGGGACATGTCGAACTTGATCCGGGGCGTCTTGGTGTCCGCTCCGGTCACTTCGAAGGTGATCGAGCCGCCGGGCAGCGGGATGCTGCCTTTGGCTTCCGATCCGCCGTTCGAGAGTTCGAGCCCCTGGACCTTCGCAAAGGCGCTGCCCTCCGAGAGGATTGGGGCGACATCGCACTTCTTGGGATCCGTAGCGAACTGGCTGTCTCGCGGTTCCTGGCGCGTGGTGCCGTCCGGTGCCACAAAGGTGACGAGCGTCTGGCTCACGCCGGAGAGGCTCTCGCCGCAGTTCTGGAGCACGGGGTCCGAGTCCGCCAAGTTGTTGGACCAGATGCCCTGGAGGATCGATGTACCCGTCTCGGCCGTGGCAATTTCCGATTTCGCGTCCGGTGGAACCGGGTAAGTTGTCGTCCCGCTTTCCTTGCTGTACCACGCGCCGGTATCGTCCACGTCCGTATTCGGATTCCCGGGCCTGTCGATGGCGCAGTACTCGAAAGTTCCGGTGGTCGAACCGGAACCGGGGTACTGCTCAAAGAAAGTTCCCGCGATCTTGTCCTGGGTGGGGACATGGGTTCCGTTCGGTCCCAAGGGGCACTTCAAGTCGTCTCTACCCTTGAATGTGCGGACTTCATAGCCTTTCTTGGCATCGGAGAAGTCGAGCATGGAGAGATCAACTTCCGAGGTGTCCTTTTTGAGCAGGCCCGAACCGGCCGCCATGTTGGTTTCCGAGGTGATGCGGATCTCGGTCTCCTGAGTCAATTGGGCCGTTTCGGTAGGTGCGCCTTCCGTACCTGCCGGAGCGAACGTATCGGTTGAACCGGCGCTCAGCTTGGGGTACTGGTGGATCGTCATGGAAACGATGGTCTTCGCCATCGCATCGTTTTGGAGCGCTCCGGCGCCTTCCATGTCGGCCGTCTTGGCTTTTCCGACCATTCCGATCAGGGCCTCGACGTCGGCCGGCTGGAACGCCTTGGCGCCGACGCGCTTGCCCTCGATCACGAAGCTGCGCGTGGTTTCCTTCGACCCGTCCGCGAAAGTGAGGGTGGAATTGATGTTGGCCTCACCGCCGACCGGCGTCCATGCGTCCTTTACGCATTGCTTACATACGTAGGAACTGCCGCTCAGCTTGCAGTTGGCCATCATGTCGAGCCGCGGAGGCTCCCATGGGTATTTGACGCACCGCTGACCCGAGACGGAGGCTGCCTGGAGTTTCGGTGTGGCCAGCGGTCCGGCCCCCGGAGCAGGGGGAACAGGTCCCCCGAACGGTGGACCGGCCACCGGGGTCAATCCGCCTGCGAAGCAGTCCTCGCATTCATAAATGGTCTTGGTCACGCTTCCGCAGGCCTTGCAGGAGTCGTTTCCGCAATTGGGTACAGCCGGCCCTGGACCGGCGAATCCACCGGGACCACCGGGGAATCCCCCTGGCGGCGGAGCGGCTTGTGCGGTGCAGATGAACTTCTCCTTGCACTCGACTACGGATTTGGAGGTCTCCTTCGTACACTTCACGCCGGGGGGTGGGTTCGTGCACGCGGATCCCGATACCGGGGGACCGAAGGAGGCGGGACCGGCCAGACACGGGTTGGTGGCCGAGTTGCAGGTGAAACTCGCCGTGCAGGTGTACGGGGCCTTTACTCCGCCTCCCGCCATGCAATCGCCCGGGCAGGAGAAGGAGGTTTCATTCGGATCGCAGATGGCGTTCATGTTGCAGGATGTGCCGATGGAGGCGCAATCCGGGCAGGAGAACGGCGATTCGTTCGAGTCGCAGAACTTGTTGAAGTTGCAACCGCCGCCGGTGGCCGCGCAGATGGAGACGCCCGCGCAATCGGGGTCGATGCAATCCGGTCCGGAGTTGCAGTCGTTGTCGATGCCGTCCGAACAGTAGCCCGCCTCACTGGTGATACCCGCCGGCTGGGGCATGCAGGTCGCCGTTCCACCGCTGGGGGGTGGAGCTGACGAGCTCTTGCACTGGGCGACATTATAGTCCCAGAAGCAACCATAGCTTGTGTTGCAGGTGGGTTCCGTGACCATGGTCGAGCAGCCGCTGGCCGTACCTTGGCAGTCAGGATCGCCGCCGTCCGTGTACGGATCGCAATCGTTGTTGATGCCGTCGTTGCAGTAGCCCGCTTCGCTGGTTGCCGCCGCGGGCTGAGGCGTGCAGCCGCTTGCGGTGCCGCTTCCGCAGGTGTTGTTCGAGTAATTCCAGACGCAGGGTGCAAAGCAGGTGGGTTGAGTCACCGCGCTGGCGCAGTTGGTTCCGCCTCCACCGCCGCAATTGGACGCGCCCGCGCAGTCGGGGTCCTGGCAATCGACGTAGGCATCGCAATCGTTGTTGATGCCATCGCTACAATAGTAGATACCCGTCCAGTATTCGCTGGTTGCGTCGGCGGGCTGTTTCACGCAGCCGCCGCCTCCACCCCCGTCCCCGCAGGTGTTGCCATTCCAAACGCAGGGGGCCATGCAGGTGGCCATGGTGACGAAGCTGGAGCAGCCGGTGCTGCCGGCAACGCACTGATTGGTACTGTTGCACGTGTAGCCGGAGGCGCATGATGGGCAGGTCAGGTATCCCCCGCATCCATCGGACACCGTTCCGCACTTGCCAGGGCACTCCGTCGAAACCGTTTTCACCGTACACGTACTGCTGGTTCCGCACGTGTTGCCGTTCCAGACGCAGGGCGCCATGCAGGTGGCCATGGTGACGAAGCTGGAGCACGAGCTGCCGGAGGGGCAATCACCAGGGCAGTTGGCATTGCTTTCCGGGGGGTTCTTGCTGCTTTCGCAGGTGCCGTTGTTGCAGGTGTAACAGTTGTCGTTCGGGCAGGCGACCGCCGTTTCGCCGGCGCTAATATCGCAGTAGTTGTTTGCGTTGCAGCTGACTCCGCCGCAGGCCGAGGTTTGGCATGCGTTGTTGCACCAGTAGCAAGGTGACGTACAGGTGGCGGAGGTCGTGTAGCTGGAGCACGCGACCGGGCAGGATCCGTACGTTTTGCAATTCTGACCGAAGGCCGCGCCCGCGTCCCAGCAGCAGGAATTCGTCGGGCAGTTTCCCACGGCCGTGTTGACTTTGCAGCAGTCGCCAGGGCAGGAGGAGGCCGTTTCACTCCCCGCGCAGGTTCCGTTCCCGCAAACTTCGCCCCCGCCGCAGGCTGTGCTTTGGCAAAGGTTGGTATCGGTACACCAGTTGCAGGGTGCGAAACAGGTCGGTTGGGTGACGGCGTTGGAGCATGAGCTGCCGCAATCGGAGGAGCAGTTCGAGCTGGTTTCCGGAGGGTTCTTGCTGCTCTCGCACGAGCCGTTGCCGCAGGTGAAGCAGTTGTCGTTCGGGCATGCCGCGGCCGTCTCGCCGGGGTCGCAGTAGTTGTTCGCGTTGCACGTTGAGCCGCAGTTGCCGGAATATTCGCAGGTCATGGTGCTGGACTTCCAGCAACAGGTCGGCTCCGTGATACACATGGCCGACGTGGTGTTCATGTAGCACGGGAGCATTCGCTTGGGCGCTGCCGCGGACTGCCGGCATGTCCGGCCCGGGTCGGATTGGCATCCATTGAAGTCCCATTGAGGATCGCACGGCATGTCCTGTTTGCAGGTGTAGGCGCCTTCGATGTTCTTCGTTTCGCACGTCCGGAAATCGTTGCTCCTGCAACCCTCGAAATCGACCGCGGGATCGCAAGGCAGCCCCACGCTGGTGGAGCACTCGGTCACGGTCTTTGAAACTTGTTTGCAGTTCGGGGGGGGGGTGGCGGCGACCTCGCTTACGTTGCAGGTTTCCGAACCTTTGGGGTTGATGTCGTACTCGACGACCTCCGCCATGAGGACGCCATCGTTGACCTTATCCGTGATCTTGACGTGGTAGAGACCGTTCTGGCTGTCGGTCACATCAACCACAAGAGACCCGTCGCTGTGGCAGTTGTAACTTCCCGGCACGGGGGCTGTGCCCGAGCCATCGGCCAGCGTCAGTCCAGCTAGAGCGGGACAATCCGAGGGATCGGCGGCTTGTTGCCTCGGTCGCTTGGCGGATCGACCCGGTGCGCCCCGAACGCCGCCCCGCACGCCTCCGCGCACTCCGCCGCGGACTCCCGCGCTGGACTCGTTGCCAAGACTGGAATTGAGAGAGGAGGCCTGATCGGTGACTTGGCTCAAAGTGGATACAGAGTTCACCACTTGGCCGGCCTGCTCAATGCTGCCTTTGACGGCAGAGGTGGTGTTGGCCACGGCGGCGACGTCTGCGCCCGTGGTGGTGGCGGCTTGTGTGCTGGCGGCCAATTGCTTCTGGAGGTCCCCCAGGAAATTACTCTTGCCGCAAGCGCCGAGCGCCGAGGCGAGGAACACTCCATAGACAAACAGACGAGATTGTCTGATCTTCATAAACCACCTCCCGAAAACTTAAAGCTGATCGTGACGGTCAACATCTAATCCCAACAAAAACAATTCATGCGACGTTTTTAGCACACCCCCAAAATGATGTCTGTGACTTATATCACGTGGGGCGGGGGAGTCAAACGAGGGGTTGGCTCATGAGATGGCTTCTGGCCGGGCCAAGAGACTTACTCCTTCGGGCTCCAGGACAAGCGAAAACTGACCTGGGGTCCGCTGAGGTCGATTCGGCTCGAAGATGCCTGGAAAACATCGGGGGGCCGTCCGTATCGGGGGGACAGGAACACGTACATGACGGAGAATGCGCCGGACCAGGGCCCATCCAGCGCCTGTGCAAACGTAGCCCCCGCTCCCCACATCAATGAGGTATCGAAAGATCCGGGCAGCGTTTCCCGAGTGTTGAAGGCCGCTCCCGCCTCCACGGCGAGCGAAACGGAGGAAGGAGTCTCCTCCCAGATGCGTCCCTCGATGCGAGCGGCAGGTCCGAGAAACGAGTGGTCTCCCGCGGCGTAGGCGAATCCCTCAGCCTGAAGATCGAGCCAGGGTCCGATGGGGTGGGGCAGACCTACCCCCAGGGTACCGCGGATGAGAGGAGCGGCGCGCGTGGTTTGTTGTCGACCGCCCAGGGAGGCGACGTTCAGATCCTTCCCGAACAGCGGAGATAGAAACCCCACGTCGGCGATCAAGCGCCAGGGTGTCAGCTTGGGGGGGGGAGGCGCGTCATTCGCGAGGGAGGCGCCTTGACCGAGCACGGCAATCAGGTCGAACGGGCCTTCCCAGAGGAGGGGACGGACTTCGGCGTTTCGCATGAGTTCGGCGATTCGCTTCGCGCCGGCCGGGTCGCGAGCGTAAACAAGCGCGCCGATGGGGGTCACCCTGTTCCACCGTTCGACGCTCACTTCGTAGCCCTCCTGCCTAAGCCATTGGGTGAAGAGGGAGATCATGGCCGGGGGAGATCCGCCATCCACGATTTTCGCGATGGGGCGGGGGGTGGCGAGCACTTGGAGCAGAAGCGTCAAGCCAATCCAGTATCCCATCCGGGGAGGCTATTACAGTTGCGGAGTTGGGGCAATGCCGCGCCGGGGTTCCGGGGAGTTGGCAAGGTCCGCGCTTCTCATTATGATAGGGACATGCCTATTTACGAATACCAGTGCTTGAAATGTCGGAAGAGGAGCACCGTTTTGACCCTTCGGGTTTCCGAGAAAGTGGATCCCGTGTGCGAGCATTGCGGGAGCAAGGAGATGAAGCGCCTGATTTCCCGGGTGCGCGTGGTGCGATCGGAGGAGAGCCGGATGGAAAGAATGGCCGATCCGTCGTCCCTGGCGGGGTTGGATGAGAAGGATCCGCGCAGCATGGTGCAATGGATGAAGAAGATGGGCCAGGAGATGGGCGACGACATGGGGGAGGACTACGAGCAGATGGTGGAGGAGGCGGAGGTCGAGGCCGAAAAGGAAGCGAAGGGGGAGGTGGAGAAATCGGAGGAGGGGGGAACGGCGGATTCGTCGCCGACGGGGGATTCGAGCGGAGATGAATAAGAGCCTCTAACGGAATGCGTAGGGGAGGGTCTTCAGACCCTCCCGACAAGAGGGAGCAAGTAGGGGAGGGTCTTCAGACCCTCCCAACAAGAGGGAGCATCTGAAGATGCTCCCCTACGAATCGGCACTCTGTTAGAGGCGCTAACTCTATCGAGGCGGAGTCTCGACCGAAAGCAGGCGCCTGAATTTCCAGGGCAGGTCTTTCACTTTCAATTGGATGAGCGATTGGATGGATTTCGAGTTGTAGGTATCCCAGAAGAGCACGGGCACGCCCTTTTCGGAGGGGGCGAGTTTCATGAAAGCGGCAAACGTTTTCCCGCTGTAGGTCGGTTCCAGCTTGAGTTTTTCGTGCTCTTTGGCGAACCGGATCGCCTCCTGCGCCTCCGGCGTAGGGTGGCCGTATCCCCCGCCGAGATAGCCGCCCTCCACGTGGACCATGTCGAGGGTGATCTTGGTTTGGCCGAAGACCGGATCGAACGTTCGCATATACTCGAGCGTTCGTTGGGCGAGGCTGGCTACGACGAAGCGATTGCACATGCTCCGTTCCACCACGCGGACGCCGATCACCTTGCAGGAGAGCTGAGCGAGCGCAAATCCGACGACGAGACCGGCCATCGTGCCTCCCGAACCGAGTGGGACGTAGAGGGTGGCGGGTGGCGGGAGATCCCCGGTTTCGGTCTGGCGCTTGATCTCGAACGCCGCGTTGACATAACCGAGGCAACCGAGGGGAGAGGAACCGCCGGGGTAAACCACGAGAGGGTATTTGTCGACTCGAACGACCTGCCGGTGAAAGTACTCCATGAGCACGTGCGGGAGCATCCAGGCGCGGGAACGGGTCAGTTGGCAATCGACGCCGAGGGAGAATAGAGCGAGGAGAACGTCGCGCACGTAGGCGGTGGCCGGCTGGGGAAAGAGAATGGCGGTGACATCGAGACCGAGGGATTTCGCATAGAGGGCGGAAGCCAGGACGTGATGGGATCCGATTCCTCCAACGACGATGATGCGTTCGAACCCACGCCGGCGCGCTTCTCCCAGGATGAACTCGAGCTTCCGGACCTTGTTCCCGCCGTACACTGTGCCGAGAAGATCGTCGCGCTTGATCCAGAGGTGGGGGTGGTGAAGGGCGCGGCCCGATTTCTCAAGGCGCTGGACGGGCGAGGGGTAGTCGCTGAGGCTCGTCCAGGGAATTTCTTCGAGCGAGGGATAGGCCGCGAAGAGGGGCAGCCGCGCCTTCGGCTCTTCGGGAACCGCCGGCGGATCGGATGGCCGCGGTTGGGTGTGAGTGAGCGCTACGGCCATGGCTCGATGGTTACGCGAGTGCCGCTTGGGGTTCGCGCGATCGCGCTTCGCCAGGATCCTCGAAGGCGGCCGAGGGGGACGTACCGGCCGGATTTTTCCAAGGTGTGCGGCGATTTGCGTGTGTTGATGAGGATGACTTGTTTTTCCGTCCAATAGAGGATCTCGCCCGGTGTGGCCACGGCGGAGATTCCTTCGGCCTCGGACATGGGCAGGGACTGGCGAAGCATCAAGAGTCCGTCCACTTTCCGCCCCTTCCCGGCCAGGGGGAGGCACGCCGCCAATCGGCCGGCGATGGCCGTGGATGCGAGTTGACCTTCGGCCGCGCGGTTTCCGATCCGAACGAGAATGCCTTTCCCTTCGACCGCCGCGTGTTTCTGTCCCCCGCGAAGGGATCGGATCTTCGACTTGATCCGTTGCGGGGAAAAGAGGGCTGAGAAAAGCATTTCGGGATTATAACAGGAAGCGGTCAGCGATCAGCAATCAGCTTTCGGCTTCAGGGCAATGATGGATCGGAACGTTCCGGCTGTAGGCTGACCGCTGAATGCTGATGGCTTTTTCACAGGGTGGGTAGGAATTGAAGCGGGTCATTCGCCATGTTCCGGTACCGGATTTCGAAGTGGAGATGCGGGCCGGTGGCGCGGCCCGTCTGGCCGATCTTTCCGATCGCCTGGCCTTTTTCCACCAGATCGCCCTTTCGCACGAGCATTTTCTGGGCATGGGCATAAACGGAGGCGAAGTCCCCGGCATGTTTGACGATGATGAGGTTCCCATATCCGGCCAGCTTGTTGTCGCTGTAGATGACCTTCCCCGAGTCGGCGGCGACGAATTCGACGCCCTCGCGCGCCGCGATATCCAGGCCCTGGTGGCGACGGTCCATCCGGACGCCGAATTCGGATGAGAGGCTCCCCTTGATCGGCCAGATGAATCGACCTTTCGTTTTTTGGACCTGCGCTTTTTGCATCGGGGGCGCTTTATCCTGTCGGAGCAGCCGTTTTTCGACTTTTGCCATCTCCCGGGGAGGGGACTTCTCTTTCACGCGCGGGATGAAGAGCAGCTGTGCCTCCTTGAGAGAGGACGGATCGTCCAGGTCGTTGATGAGGACGATTTCGATGAGATCGGCCTCGTATTCGTCTGCGATTTGGATGAGGGTCTGGCCCGATTTGACCCGATGATAGATGCCGGGAGCGCATGAGGTGAGTGCGACGCTAAGGATGGCCGCCGCGACGAAGCGTCGAGAGCTCGGGAGGTTCAGAAACTTCCTTCGCTCCGTGCGGAGCCGGCAAGGTTTCGGATTGCAAACCCGGACACATCCATGTGTTTGTCAGCGTATTCTACCCCTATGCGGCTTCCCTCACAAACCGGCTGTCAGGGCCGTAAGACGCGGGCTAAAGCCCGCGCCTACCCAGGGGTGTCCGACGCCCGGCGCCGGCTTGGTAGCCGCAGCCTTCAGGCTGCGTTCCGGGAGTGCGACAGGGCGATGCCTTCGAGGATGCCGGAATCGCAGACGGTGAGGGCGGGCAGGCCGAATCGGTCCATGCATCGGAGGAGGATGGCGATGCCCGCGAGGATGAGATCCTCGCGGCCCTTCTCCATGCCGGGGAGCTTCAGGCGGGCGGCAGCCGGGACGGCGATCAAACGCCTCATGAGGGATTCGAGATCGCGACGTGTGAGCCGCGTTCCGGAGATCTTCTTCGGATCGTACTTGCGCATTTTCATCTTCAGCGCGGCGAGGGTGGTGACGGTGCCGGCGGTGCCGACGAAAGAAGTGATGAGTGATGAGTGATGAGTGATGAGTGGGGAGCGCCGGGTGACGGGTGACGGGTGACGAGTCAGGTGCGCGGAAGACACCATCCTTTCTACGGGAGCCAGTGCCGCGTTGATCGCTTCATCGAGCTTACGCATCTCGAACAGAAGCGGCGGATCGTGGTGGAGGTGGGTTTCCGTGAGACGGACGACGCCGAGGGGGGTGGTTTGGATGCCGCGGATTCCTCCAAATGCCTGGCACTTGCCTTCGTTCGGCGCCGTCCTGGCGCCGTTGATCGGCAAGTGCCGCAACATCTTTGTCTGGTAGGGGAGCATCTTTAGATGCTCCCTCTTGCCGGGAGGGTCTGAAGACCCACCCCCACGCATTTTGTCACAGAGGATGAATTCCGTGCTCCCGCCGCCGATGTCGACGACCAGAAGAGGTGATCCCGTGATCCCGTGATCCCGTGATCCCGAGACGGGGTCTCTTTTTCTCCGGTTCACGGGTTCACGATTTACAGGCTCACGAGGCTGTTTCAGCCCGTAGATGATTCCACGCATGGCGTAGGTGGCCTCCTGCCGGGCGCTCACGATGCGCACGTCCCAGCCGTAGCGCTTACGGATGCGAGCAAGCAGTCGCGGTCCATCCTTCGCGGTACGAAAGGCAGCCGTGCAGATTCCGCCGGCCCAGTCCACGCGGTGCGTTCGAATCTCCCGGGCGAAGTCGTCCAGCGCCGCCAGGGATCTCTTGACCGCATCCGGATGAAAAGTCTTCCGTTTGTGCAGATCCTGGCCGAGGCGCGTGATGGAGCGGAGGACCCTGATCGGCCGGAGCGTGATCCCGTGACCCCGTGACCCCGTGAGCCGGCGAGTCCGCGTCTGGTTCACGGGTTCCCGATTCCCGGGCTCACGGATCTCGGCGATGAGCACGCGAAATGTATTCGTTCCAAGATCAAAGGTGGCCACGCGCATCATGGCGGGATCATACGTTCGTAAACGAAAACGGGGTAGCGCCATTTCGCCACCCCGTTACGTGTTGCTTGTTGAGGTTTACTGCTGGGTCTGTGTGGCCTCCGGATGGGTTTCCGCCTTCGGTTCGGCGTCCCCCTCCGCTGTGCTTCGGGGACGGCGATTAGAATTATCGTGGGGGCTTTGCGCCGCGAGTTGTTTCTCGGCCTCCGCGCGCGGGCGGCTGAGGGCATCGGCCAGGAAGAGAAACGCGTTCTTCACCTGCTCGTTCTCCGAAGCCACCGGTTTGACGAACCTCCAGATCTTGAGGACGCCTTTCCATGCGGCATCGTCGGCGATGAGGCGCGCGTGTTGCGCCCTCTTCAAGGTGAGTTCAAGCCCTTCGCGCAGCGCGGCCTCCACGGTTTGCCTTTGCCGGGCTCGTTTCACGAGACCGGCGAGGGCGCCTGGGCTCATTCCCGGTATTCGGACGTTCGCTCGTACCCGATTCCACGCCTCGATGGCCTTGTCGGCCAGTTCTTCGAAGTTTTCCGGCGGCTTGAGCAATCGCTGAATCTCGGCCACGCTCAGCAGCCTGCCGGGCGCCGTGGAGCGCCTTGCCCTGGCCTTCGGTGTGGACGTTTTCCCTGCGCGTGTGGACGTCTTCTTGGTTCGTGCCATGGTTCCTCCTTTTTTCGGACCCCGGTTCCTCCACCCCCGGAACGACGGATGTTTTCTCTCCCCCCTATCGCAGCCGTGATTGATTGTCAAGGGTGCCCCGGTCCAATCGGTCGGGGGTACCAGTGTGGGTACGAGCTCGGACCCATCAGACCTGTCATTGCGACCGGATCAATCGGTCTATTCGACTGATCCCATTGGTCTGATAGACCATTTCAATCGGTCTGATTGATCGATCTAATCGGTCAGAGAGATCGATTGAAGGATGGCGTGAACAATGCTGTGATCACGATATATTAGTCTGAATTCCTGTAAGCGAGGGAAGCAATCAGGTCAAAACCAGACGGACTTCCTCGGGTCAGCGCTTGCACCAGCACCAGTACCAAGTGACCACGAGACTAACCGTGTGCTGTTCAAAGTCGCTTCGTGATCCGGGGCCTGAATATTCGTAATCGGCATTGAGGTCCCACAGGCGGCTGAGACTCCAGGACGACCAAACACCCAAAGGGAATTCGAAACGGGAGGCGTCGTTTCTTTCCGCTCCTAGGATGGATCGGGCGAAGAATCGCCTGTACCCGGCGGTGGCGTTCGGGCCTACGGCCCATCGGTCCGAAAGCTGGAAGAACGGTCCGATGGAAACCTGTGCCCACAAATCGTCCCGGTTGCCTGCTCGATATCGCGTTCGATGCGTGTAGGAGAAGCTGGATCGGATGGCAAAGGCCGAATTCTCAGTGAGCCGTCTGCGGAAATAGGTCCCCACGTTCGGTCCGAGAATCCAGCCATCATAGGTGGAGTATCCAACCGTGCCGAGATGGGCGATAAGGGCCGCCAGATTCTTTTCATCGCGGAGGACTTGGGCTTGGGCGCCCCACGGCAGGGGCGCGAACAGTAGCGTGACGCTGTCACGCACGGCATAGCTCCAAAAGAGCGCGCTGGGGAGGCCGAAATTGGCATCCCACTTGGTCCCTTTTCGCTCAACGGATGATTCGGAAGAGATTTTCCACGTTGCGAGGCCTTTCGGCAGAGCAAAGGGGCGGTCAATTTGCCGTGTGGAGTAGCGGACCAAAATTTCGTCCCGAACGGGACCACACGAAACAGCAACGAATATCACACCCGTTAGGGCGCCGGCCAACGCGCCGATGGCGGACGTAGAGCGCCATTCGGTCATAGCCGGAAATCTCAAGCCACTTGGATGATGTCCGGGTCCCTCATGTCGTGTGCGATGGAGATACGAGTCTGGCCCGCCGATTCGAAGCGGCCGGGAGCGGACCCGCCGCGACCAGTTTCTTGCGAGCGGGGTCGACAACCAAGTTCAGGCCCTCGAGCGTCCGAGCGCCGAGCAGCGCCTGATCGCCGGGTTCGGCAAAAACGACTTCGTCAATGGTAAAGGCTTGCGCCACGCGAAGGATGGCGAAGCCTACGCTTTTCGTGACGACTTGACCATTGGCCATGACGAATCGAAGGTCTTTCTTCTCGCGCACCACGCCGATCCGTTCGAGCTTGTCGGCGGGAATCCACGTGAATTCGCTCCCCGTGTCAACGAGAGCCTTCGGAATGCGGACGGACCTCCTTCGCTCGACGTGATGCTCAACCTTGCAATCGACGTGGAAGGTACCCACCGGAGGATTATATCACGGTCGTGAGGCCGGTGAGGGGACGGTTCGAACGTCGAGAAACTGGAGGAAGGTGGACGCACTCAAGTTGGATGATGGTATCCGTCATGCCCAACATGCCTGGCAAGACTTATCATGCGTCGAAAAATTCGGATCAGGTATCCCATGGAGCTTGGGGATAGGAGGCTGCGCCACGGGGATGTCGGAAGGGATGAGTGAAGAGCGGTGCCGGCTTTCGACGCCGTGTTAGTGCCGGCGTCCAACTTGAGGCCGAATCCATCCGCCATCCGCGTCAGGTGGTTGAAGATACCGACGATGTGGGCGACTTCCAGGCAGGCTTCGTCATCGAAGCCCAGATCGCGCAGTGGCTTCCAATCGTTCTCGACCATTTTCGTGGGCGTGCCGCTGAGCTTTTCGGCCACGGTGCACAGGGCTTTCTCGCGTGAGGTGAGAGAGGTCAACTCCCGCCAACGGCGGTTCTTGATCGCCTCGACGAGTGCGGGATCGCCGCTTTCCGTACGCAGAAACTCTGCGTGAGATTGCGTTCAGTAATGGCAGTCTTGTGCGGCGGCGGTGATGGCGGCCACCATTTCGCGCTCGCCTCGCGTGAGCTTCCCCGGTGCGAACATGATTTGACCGAACAGGAGGCCGAAGAAGGGGCCGATCCGGTCGTGCGCCATCACGAGCCGGGTCATGGCGGGCAGGAATCCGAAGTCATACGGAGCGAACGGAAGGGCTCGGCGGAGGGCTTCCTCCGACGGGATCGTCACCCACGCGGGCCGGTCTTGATCCGGAGTACCAGCCACGGACGGTGCGGTGCCCCGCCCATCGGGCCGACCACGATGGGAGGCAGAAGGAGGCGGGGTGCTCACGCGACCTCGATTTTCTTGTCGATGAACCGGTCGTACCACTTCATCTCGCTTGGAGTGACGAGGTGAAACTCGAACGGGCTGCCGTATCCGATTTCGTGGTGGATGTCGGCGGAGAGCTTCGATCGTTCCATGGTTTTCTTGGGCATGGAAGGGGAGACAATGAGCACATCGATATCGCTGTTGATCCAGAAGTCGCCTCGCGCCACGGAGCCGAAGAGGAAGACTCTTGCGCCCGGCACCATGCGTCTTGCGAGTCGTTTGATCTCCTTGAGGTAGGACCGTCGGCGCCGGAAGTATTCCGTCCTTCGATTGGCCCTCTCAATAAGATAGTCGATGTGTTTCATTTCCGGCCCTCCGCAAATTCCGTAAGGACGTTTGCGAAGCGAAGCATCAATTCAACCTGCTCTCTTGTGTATTCAAGGGGGATGTATCGAGTGCCGATGTATGCCTGCTCGAGGTCAAGGATCACGGCCCTGTGTTGTTCGATAAAGCTCTCGGCTTGATCGCGCGCGCCGTACGCGCCGCCGAATTCAAGCAGGAGGTCGGTGAGCGAATGGGTTTTCAAAAACTCGCCCAGCTTCAGGCCGATCCGATATTTCAGGTGGAGTTGGCAGAATTGTTCGATGTGGAAGGCGGCGACGTCGTATTTTTCTTCCTTGAAGAGCCGCTGCGCCACGTCCAGGAAGATGAGCGCCCTGTCCCGCAAATACCCGACTTCCAAGTCGGCCCGTTGGCGGCTGAATCCTGCCCTTGACTGCTTCTTCCCTTTCGACATGCTCCCATTCTACGGTTCCCCGGTGCGAAATCAAAGCGATGCGCGCCCCCTCTCAAAAAAAGGTGGCATTCAATCTATCGCGGATTTTGCGGGCGTTTCTTCTTCCGCCCGGAAACTCAGGGATGGGGGGTCAAGTCTTGAATTGGTACATCTCCAACCTTCAACGCGATCAACATGTGCCAATTCAAGACTTGACCCCGTTGCTCCGTTGCCTTTCGCCAGTTCTCAACCGATGAAAGTTTGAACCGGCTCCAAACTCCGAGCTACCGTTGGGGAAGACGGCCTGTCTGTATAGCGTTCCCGATGGACGACTGAAGCAGGAGGGCGTACCTGTAGCCGAAGACAGAGGCCGTGAGGAATTCGGCTGCATTGTCTTGGGTGAGCGGTGTCCTGAGATGTCCGTCGTGTGCGATTTCATTTCTCAGTGTTCGCAGCCTGTTCAGGAGACTGAGGATCGAATCTTGCAGCCGCGGAGCTCCAGTAATATGGCAGATCATGGGTACGAGAACGTTCAATTGATGGTACAGAGTTGCTCCATGATCGAGAAATTCTTTTGCCTTTTCGACGGAGCAAAACGCACGGATGGCGCTAAGGACCGGCGGCCCCAATGCCGATTCGAAAGCGACATGTGCGGGCAAGACAACTTCATCATGTTTGTGGGCCGAGTATTTCCTTGCCGCCTCCATCAGGTGTGAGGGCGGAATTGCAGCCGTTCCGGCGGGCAACCAGAAAACGAAAAATTGGACCTCGCTTGACGCCGGAACAGCATGGTTCGCAATCGACGATCCGTAGATCCAAATCTTCGGTGGAATCGAGGTAACCGGCAAAACATTGCTATGCAGGAAGAGTGGTCGCAAGGGAGGGTGCTCCGGCTCCGACGCTATGGGCGTCATGTACAAACTAAGAATGGTCGCGTCTGGGGGAATTCCCCACGTACTGAAATCGATTTCAATTGCCGCTTCGCGTTGGATGGTCGCCTTACGCCGAGTTTGCGAAGCTCCGATAGCCGCATAGCCGCCACCCAGATTAGGCATCATCTGCGCGAAGTCCTTGATGACCTGCCAAAGATCGACCGGATTTGAACAACGTAAACAAGGTACCGGTCCTGACCGAAAGAATTGGTCGAAGGTGTCTTGTTCCACCTCCAACACCGTATGGCAGTGGGGACAAACGCAGGACGGGCCGACGGTTAGTGGATTGTCCAGTCTGAAATCCTCATGGTCTGGGAGCTTAGGGGTGTGCCATTTCTGAACTGGGTGGGGAAAAGCTTACATACTGTTTGGGTCTCGCCCACGAAGCCATGAGAACCGGGCGGGGCTGATCACGCCACTTCGATGATGTCCGGGTCGCGCATGTCGTGGCCGACGGAGACTCGCGTCTTGCCGTTCCGATTCTTGATCGTGATGTCCCAGCCTTGCATCGTGTCCGCCCCGATGACCATTTCTCTCTTGAGGTCGGGGGATACGAGGACGCGATCGTTGATGCGCCTCCGCCCGATCGTCATGATGAGGCCCGTCTCACCGACAATACGCACGCCTCCTGTCTTGGATGCGGTGCCCAAGGTCTTGATGAGGGGAAAGCGGATGACGGTTCTGGCCGAAGGAACGCAATCGGATCGAATGATGGAATAATGCGAGCCGGTGTCGAACAGGGCGGGGATGGTCTTTTTCTTCTTGTCCCCCGAGATCACGGTGATGGTCAGAACAGGTTTTCCCACGACCGCCATTATACCACGGTCACGGAACCGGTCAGAGTTCGGGCGGGATGCCGCTTTTTATGAGAACATCCCGGATGAAGGAAATGAATCTCTCCGCCTCGGTGATCGCTTTCTCGGCGTCGGCCTTGTCGAAGAAACTCAAACGCTCGTAGTCGCTGTCTTCCCGCCCGTGCCGGAGCCCGTTGCGGATGTTCAGGACGGTTTCTTCGTCCACAGAACTTTCTCGTCGCGCCGAAGGCCTTTCCAGAAGGGAGCCGAGCTCCCGTACATTTTATCGAACCGGTCGAGAGGCACGATTCGGGGCGAAATGCTCAGTTCGCGCTCCAACTCGAAATGGGTGACCAGCTCGAAGATGCGGTCCTTCATGTCGAGGCTCGCATCGGTGACCACCATGAGGACGTCGTAGTCGGAATCCGGTCTCCAGTCGTTTCTGGCCCGCGATCCGAAGAGGGCGACCCGGACGAGACGATCCTGCAAAGCTTCACGCAGCCTTTCAGTCAATTCGTTCCGTATGGGCGCCGGATCCACGAGTCCATGGTAGCAGAACGGTCGGAGCATCCCAAGGGAGGGCATGTGCGGGGAGGTTTAGAACCTATCCCAAAACGTATCGCGGACCCTGAAGGGCCCGCTACGGAGAGTTCGTCTTCCGCCTGTAGCGGAGCCTTTAGGCTCCTCGAATCCCGCTCCGGTTCCGTCGGGTTTTGGGATAGGCTCTAAGCTCGACTTTTGCCATTTCTTGAAAGGTTTATGTTTGGTCATTATGCGTAGGGGAGGGTCTTCAGACCCTCCCGACAAGGGGGAGCAACCAAGAGGGAGCACCTGAAGGTGCTCCCCTACGAGGAGGCATTCTGTCAGAGGCTCTGAGATCGACTTTTGCCATTTTTTGAAAGGTTTATGTTGGTCATTATGCGTAGGGGAGGGTCTTCAGACCCTCCCGACAA